>CAZASJ010000043.1:11385-26266 GCA_964487735.1 uncultured Bacteroidales bacterium
GGGCGGAATGTCTGGTACCGTAGCTGCTCCGAAAATAATCTTTCAGACCGCTTTAAAAGCTTCAGCCGCTTCGGTCATTCTTTGTCATAATCACCCTTCAGGTAATACAAAGCCTATTAGATTTTAACGCACTTATAAGTATAGAATCTGTCACTTAAGGACCAGAAATTTCTGCCTGGCAATAATGTGATTTTCAGACTGAAGTACTGCTATATAAATCCCTGGTGGATAGTATGAGACATCAATCTGAATTTCCTTTTGATTTTTAGGCAAATAAACTTCATCCATTTTCTTCCCATACATATCATATATATATATTGAACATTCGCATTTATCAACAAACACTCGACAATGGATCACCGATTCGGCAGGATTCGGATAAATAACCATCCGACCCAACTCTTTTTCTCCCTTTTTCTTTTCTTCAATTCTCACTATGATATCACAACTGTCCTGAACAATTGTATCCGAAATTATTGAATAAGGGCAAAGCGTATCGTATTTGTACGGATACGAGTAAAAAGTATCACTTTCAAGATCCTGATTTAGTTTAAAAAGAAAAACATCATATTGGTCTTCATCTTCAAAATGTTTATGAGTATAAAATAGGTTTTTATTGTCGAATGTGGTTCTGACATCAGACATATAAATATTATCTAATAAAAATTGCTCATCTATAATATTACCCATTGTATCAATAATTACGGCCTTAGGGGCAGTAGTGATTGGTCCCCAGCCTGCACTAGCCACAAGGGTAGAATCAGATACGAATCTAGCATCATATAAAATACCCACCTCATCAGGTGTATAAAGATCATAAACTGTATCAATATTTCCCTGCATATCCATTTTAAGCAATCCTGGGGCATCACCTATTCCATCCCTGTAGTAATGGCTAATGGATGAATAATAATAATTACTATCCGGGTTAATTACGGTGGTTCTTCCTATTCCTCCAATATTATTGGGATGAAAACCAGCAATGGTTTCCCATTCAAAATTACCAGTTGAATCAGCTTTTATGTAATAGGGACATAAATAAGCCAAGGTATCCCATGGATTTGAATAATAACAATAACCCGTTAATAAAAATCCATTATCAGGAGCCAGTATTAAATCAAGACAGTACTCATTGTCCATGGCTGCATTTGAATTATAACATTGCTTCCAAAGGTAGTCACCATCTTTCGAAAAACGAGCAAGGCATACCCTGTCAGTAAAGCCATTTTCACCTGTCATTAAGAGCGTAACTGCACAACCTCCGTCAGGTGTTGTACATAAACTATAAATGTAATCCGATTTACCCTGACTAGGAATTATTGTGCACCATTCCTTCTCCCTGCATTCATTAAGTTTCATTATCAAGGGATCAGAATATGGATCTAATATCATCGTGCCACCACCTAAATACAGATCATTCTCAACATTTAATTCAATATCAAATATTTTAATTGTGTTTATGCCCTCACCAAGAGTTTTTTCCCATAATATATCACCATTAATATCTGTTTTAATTAACCAGTTATAGCGGGGATAGCTGTATTGTATTCTACCCATTAACAAATAACCATGATCATATGATTCCGTAAAGCGTAGTTTTGGAGCGTCAATTTCATCATGATATATCATGCTCCATTTGTTTTGTCCAAACAAGTTTACAACACATAGGAAGGCAGTAAGACAAAGTATGTTTCTGAGTGTTTTCATTTTATCGTGAAATAGATATTTTCTTACTCTCTAGAAGGTTGTCATTAGCAAATAATTGCAATACATATATACCTGATGGAATGTTTTGAACTGGAACAATAATTTGATTTTTCGTACCTTTTACGTCTATAGATTTAATGTGCTTACCTGAAATATCAGTAAGAATTAGCCAAGTATCCTTATAATACTTATCTACTGAATACTCGATTGTGAAATAATTACGAGCTGGATTGGGGAAAACATGAAGCTTAGAATCTGTTTTCCTTATATTTCTGCTATGCCAAATAGGGCTTACTTTTAAAGAATTCGGTAAAAATACTTGTTCTTCATAAGAAAACTCACCGACATTGACGAGCATATTGCGTGCATATAATCCGGGTAAAGAAGGATTGTCTGCAAATTGATTTAAAGCTGTGATATGAATGCTGTCAATCCCAATAGTATCATTAATTATATCCCAAATATTTTCTAGAAGATCAATGTATAATCCATGTACAATGAGTTCGTCTGAGGTTAAGAAAAACTCATAGGGAATACTATCAATTGTAGCGAATGAGTTTAATGAGTCGTGTTGATTTAAATAATACATTGACAATTTGTATCTTGCCTTGTGATAATTCCTGCTTTGTAGTGTAGATATAATGCTATCAATAGATGCTGAAATATTCATGGTGTCACTCAGATAATACCTGAGAACTTTATTAAGGGATACGTCTCTGAGGGTTTTATGTCCAGACAATTCTTGTTCAAGTAATTCTTTACTTCCGAATACAGATTGTCCCTGCATAATTTCATCCATCATATAATCAGGCATAGGATTAATACGATTACCCAAAGCATTTAATACTGCAGGTGATTTAGCCGATTGAGGGTTGGCTACCAAGACATCCCGGATCATTGCATTTTGCAGCACATTTTCCTTTTCGATGGAAGTGAGCATAACTGTATCGGATAAATAGGGTGAGTTATTGATCAGTTCCTGCCTCATTTCCATAGCCTCATCCGGAAAACTAAGTTGTACATCAAGGTTAAGACCTTCAGTATCCCCTCCATCCACAAAAATGTTTAATGTATCTTCGTAAGCAGCTACAAGTACCGATTCATTGCTTAGCATAATCAGCTCTGCATTAACATCAATACCACTATTATAATTTGATGGGCAGGCTTCGGACTTTAAATCATACTCCACAAAGACATCTGGAATTAAATCAATATGTGTTGAGGGAGATGGAGGGTATCTTGGATTTGGTATTATTTTGTACAGATTATTATCAAAAATCCCATGGTATGTATATTTTATAGGGTAACAGGCTTCTAAATTACTATAATTTGTAAAATCGCCACTTATATTAGAAAAAGTGTTCCCTGCTGCATAAGTTGGATTGGGATCTTGGTTTGGAGGAGGCTGTGGAGCCTCATCTCCTTGCAAAAAAGCAATTCCAAAAAAACCGCTTACTCCTCCTTCGTTAGTAACATAAATATCGTTAGTACAATCAATAAAGTCATTACATTTTATACATAACCCTGAACCATCAGCAGCCCTGTTATTGCCAGCAGCAGTAATCCCTGTATTAAATCCATTAAAAGAATTATTATATATTTCTAGAGCATTGGGGCCTGCATTTAATACTTGTAGACCTAGCATATCATTAATAGGAGATGAGTTAGCAAAAACATTCTGTTCAACAATAAAACTACCACAATGCTCTATATCAAGACCATAAGATTCATCATATGTAGATAAGTAATCATAATCTTCATCATAAATGAATTGATTGCGAATTATTTCAGGATAATCTACTAGGTTCATATATATTCCACGATAAGTATTATAAAAGACTGCTGTGTCAATACCGATAAATTCATTAAATTCAGCATTGAGAGCATAGATTCCATACTTCAGGTTCTCAAAACGACACAATTTGGTACTATAGCATGGGGTGCTTTCATTTACACATTCATCAATAATTCGAAATCCAGAATTAAAACTATAAATACCAGTCCCTTTGTTAATAGCCTGGCAATTTTGCAAAACTTTATCAACACTATTCTGAAATGTACAACCCCTGAAGAATATTCCGTCAACACTTTGCAATCCAACATGAATATCTTTATCACAAATCTGATCATTGATAAATTCTGTTTGTTGAAAGGCTGACCTGTTTGGTACTTTTGTGAGTGTATTTGGGTCAAAATTATTATATGAATAAAAAATCACATCAGCTTCATTGTTTTTAAATATTGCACTATCACAATGAATAACGCCCCCATTCCTATTATTAGAGGGCACTCCATTGAATAATCTAGTTAATTGTACACCAGTTATAGCATGTTCAATACATCCTCCATTTATCACCTTTAAGTAACCCTGATTTGAAATTGGATATTGGCTTAAACTGGCGTCCCCCCAAACATCAATACCATTCCAATTTTCATCACAAAGTTTAGTAATCCGGCCTCCATCAAGAATAAGGCTCCCACCTGGTTTTACCACTATATCACCTTCAGGTGCCATGCCCAGGGTGCTAGTGATTGTCAAGCTTGCATTTGATTCAACTATTATATCACGATTTTCAGCTTCAATACCAGAAATAGTTTCTGTATGTTGTATAGTTCTAGTGCCTGAAGCATCCGCACAGTCATAATAAACTAGTGTAAATTCAAAATCTCCCAAAATATCTTCATCACATTCGTGTATATCAATTTTGTACTTAGCTGTTGATAGAGTAGAGCAAAGTGGATCAAAGGTCACCGTGAATTGAGTAAGGTTTTTATCATCTATATCTAAATGACAGATCTCATCATTAATCCCTGTAATATTAAGAGAAAAACAGTCATTATCATTAGATAATTCTTCAACAGGTGGATCTGATAAATTAAGTTGAGCTGTCCCACTATTTTTAATATAAATTATAAGTTCATTCGATCCTGTCAAATCATTATCATCAAATGTGCAGAATGATAGATTCTCAATCAAACGACCATTAAGATCTGGATGTCCCAAATACACTTCCAATCCTGGTTGTACTGGAATTCCAAAATAGTTAGCATCTACAGGACCAATCCTATTATTATTGTCATTCCAATCTTGTTGCTGATCGCAAGGTGGTGTAAATGAAATATCATTAAATTGTGCTAAACCCCAGTTCCAATAACCATCTTTATCAGCATCATATTGTTCATTTTGAAAATGTGGAATTAATGGGGAGGAATATGATATTTCAGGTTTATCAAATGTATATACAGCATGGCGCATGGATATGGAATTACTATTATATTCTAAAGGTATTGGACTATAAACATAGCCCGCATTACACTCCGCCTGAGGTGGTAATAAGTTACAATGAATAGGATCTAAACCCCAGCTATTTTTCATGATCCATACGGTTTGGCCATTTTCCTTGGTAGTAAACCCTACTAAAGCAACAACATGCTCTAAAGTAGAGCTAAACAATTCACTAACTTGGATTAATAATGGTCCGTGTTCAATCAATAAACTCTTTAAATAATCACTTCTACTACTATAATTGTATAAGGCATAATCGCTAGTACTAAAATATAGTCTATTATTTGCAGAAAAAACATAATCACTTTCTGCACATTTATATGTCGCCTCTGAACAATCATTCATTTGCCCTTCACAAAAAGTTGAGCTACTTTGGGACCATGGGTAGCACTCTTCATTCACAACTCCGTCATTGACAATGTAATTTAGAATTGTGGTTCTTTCTTTTCCTGAACTGCAATCACAACCAACATACATGTAATAGAACCAACTACAATTAAAAGCATCACGTTCTGAAACTCGAATTTCATTTTGGTTGAGATTATGAAGGTGGTGGTTGAAATATAAATAAAGAAATCCTTCATAAGTTGCAACTGCTCCATAAGCTGAACAGCTATTACAATCTTGTTCCCTAATACCGGTCATCCACCCATTTCCTTCTTCATTCGGATTTGGATCGCCATCCCAATAAAATGAAGTTGGAAGATGCGCATCGTGTTTCTTCCTCCAGTCAAATTCTAGAATTAAATTTGATGCATCACTTGGCTGAAGTAGATCCAGATAATAATTTGAGTAAATCCCCCCGATGTAATAATCAATCCCTAAAAGATTATAATTTTCGCCAAAAAAGACCTTTTTCTCATTAAAAAATTTATTTGACATATTTGTCGTATAAGCATACCACCCCCAATTCTTACTTTGAACATAATCATTAATATTTTCTACCTTCAAAGAATCATTTAATAATTTATTGACTAATTGAAGGCTGTCAAGGTTGTTTTGATATGTTTCATTATTCACCAAGCTATCAATATTTATTGAAGCATTAGTTATGTGTATCTTAAGGTAACTTGGAATAAACGTATTTAAATAAGAAGCTTCATCGCTTTCATCAATGAATGAGAAACTATTATACACAGCTATTAAGGGATAAGACTCATACACCATGTACTCAAGTGAATCCTCGGTTCCAACAATTACTCGAACTAAACTTGTGTCACTATTTAATGTAATTGATCCGCTAATTTTTAAGCTATAAATCGTATCGTTAGCGCCAAATGGTTGAATTACTGCGTCACTAGTAAAGGTACTGTCGATTAAGAATGTTTGTGCTTCAACATTCTGAGAATATGCGCTTATTGCTAATAATAAAGCAATTAGAGATTTGGCACCTGAGAGGATTACATTTGCCATGATTTATGTTTTTGGTTTTTAATCTCCTTAAAGATAATAATTTATTAATAAATATCATAACTCAGACTGAAGGAGCAAAATTCGCATAAAAATTATTTACCAATTTAATTATTTGATTTAGTAAGTCTCTTGTTTCCTGGTTATCTGGGAAATTACCAGATCCATTATCTTTCTGAATTATATTGAAATTTACAATTATCGTTTTAACTGGAGGGTTTTGAAGTGGATACATCGGATCCATGTTAGGTATATATGTGTTTAAGTTGCTATACAGAACCCAGTCCCCATTTGGATCAGGAGTACAATCACCACTTAAGACGGGGTCAAAATCAAAATCATCTTCCATTTGACAAGAAGGATGATTTTGGCAATTGGTATTATTAACACTAATTGCAAGAAGCAAAATCAATATAATCACTACATTAAAGTTTTCATAACGGATCATTTTTTTATGAATGTTTTATTTAGTTGGATATTTGAATCACTGTCATAAAGGTTAATAATATAGAACCCAGGTTCTAACTTCTCTGTATTGATGAACCAAGACCTTAACGTTTTATTAATTGGTGTAATTTTCCTTAAAAAGTAAGGTTTTTTGACATCTGCTATAAATAAAAGGAAAACCCTCTTCAATTGAGAACAAATATTAACACGGCAGAATTGGGGGTGGTTTTAGTCTGGCAGATTGTTTAGACGATCCAGAATTAAATGGATATCTGATGAGCACTAAAGAAGTTATTGATGAAAATAATCCTAGTGGTCAGAATAATCTATTCTTAGGCCACATCAGAATCGAAGCTTCAGATGGATATCCAATTTTATAATTCATGAAACATTTAAACTCTGAATATGGAAATTACCTTTTTATAATTTTTAATGTATCCATTACTTTCCCATCAATAGTAATAGTAATTAGATAGGTCCCATAATTTATAATGTTTCCGAACTGATCATCGCCTTCCCATTTTATTACCCCCCTTCCGGATTGCCCATTGACATCAAGTAATGTCTTTACTATACGGCCATTCATATCCCAGATTCTGATTGTGCAACTGCCATTTTTAGGATTAATGTATGAAATGTTTGCTTCAAACATGAATGGATTTGGCCATACTTCTAATAATCGCGATACAGAAAGCGGTAGTTTGATTTCATTATGCTGGATTCCAACCCAAGGACCATACTCGTATGCTCCCATGTCAACAAATCCATTGTAAATTCGAGGATTTCCAGCAAGGTCGGTTCCTGGGAGTTCAATATTTGGTGGGAATGATAGTGTACCAGCATCAATGCAGGGTGAGTTGAAAGACAGGCTATAAGGAAATAAACATAAAGTATCCCATGTGGGATCTGAGTTTATGTTACTTGAATCGTAAACTAATATATTGCCCGGTGTGTAAATACGGATGCCTTCTTTCCCACCTTGAATTAATGAATTAAATATTTTCAGGTTGTTATCTCCACTCATCGTGTTATACATATATAGCTCGCAAGGATTGTTTTTAAATAATATGGAATTATATATTATTAAATCAGATGACCCGACTACACCAATATTACCACCAAGTTGACTGTCTGAATATTGATTCCCAAAAGTGCTATTAATTACATAACAGTTCGAAAATTGAGAAATGCTAAGAGCTACGCTTGCATGCCCGGTACCCATAGGGTGTGGTCTCGAATGATTTTCATTAAACAAACAATTGTACATATTTACGGTAATTAAATCCGGAGTATTCAAATCTCCACTCACACTCATTCCACCACCAAGATAACCATCATCTGGTGACATCTGATAATTAGGGCTATTATTATCTATATTGCAATTTTGAATAATCAGAGTATCGTAATTAGTTATAGCAGTATAGCCACTGCTTAATTTCAACCCGGCTCCACCAATATTATTAGAAATGATACATCTTGATAGGAATACTCCGTCTGAATTCCGAATCCTAATGGCTGATAAACGACTATTGTTATTCTTTATTAATAGATCTTCAAATATTGCATTAGAATTTGATTCAATATTGACTGTACTATATCCAAATGCAGTATTCATAAAACCATTTCCGGCTTGAAGGGTAAATTTACTAACTAGGTAATCATTTGCAGTTTCATGACCGTGTAAATGATAGATATTATTTTCTGCATCAAGAATGCATGAGTCTCTAGATACTCCTTTTATAGAAGCATGTTTTTTCAGACTTAAAGGATATCTTTCACCAGTTGACATCTTGTATATTCCTGGTGCAACATAAATAGTATCAGGTTGAATGCTATCAGATTCTATTTTTAACAAAGCATACCAGATATCCTTTATCGGAGTATCTGGTGATATGCCTGAATTCTGATTATCGCCTAGTGGGGATACATATAAATTTTGGTTTATAGTTTCAATGATTCCATTATTAATTTCCCATGATATATCCGAAGGTGGAGTGCCTCCAAAAAATGAATATATATAGTAGTAATCTGGATTTTGTACAGTAAATGTGTCAACTTTAATGAACAGCGATGAATCACCTAATCCTTTAGCAATATCAGTACCTATTGTAGCATAATTTTGATATATATTGCATAATTCTAAAGAATCGAAAACTAAGGTTGACTTTGAAATGGAAATTCCTCCCCCATATTTGTATGAATGATTATTTTTTATAGTTACTGATGAGAGATATACATTAGATTCATAAATATATAATCCCCCACCACCACCTGTAGCCTTATTATTTTTAATAATACATTGATTAATATTTACTATGGCATAACGGATAAACATTCCTCCTCCTGGATAATCACCATTATATGTTCCGCTTCCATTTATTAGAGTAAATCCACAAACTTCAACCTTATCATTGGTGTTATAAATTGCTACACATGAACCGGTTTGGCTTCCATTTATAATTGTAAGCTTGATATAATTTAAATTTCCAGTACTTAAGGTTAAGCTTCCAACTGTCACACTTTTCTCTTCAATAACGATGTTTTCATAAAATGTACCAGGCCAGACTAAAACAGTATCTCCATCAGTCGCAGCATCAACGCCTTCCTGAATAGTGATAAAGTCACCCGTTCCGTCCTGCTTAATCGTTATGAGGGATTGAGCTGAAATAAACCCCAATTGACTAAAAAATAAAACTATTAATAATTTAAATGCATGCTTCATTTTAAATTTATACTCAAATCAATCAATTATAGAATTCAGTCAGGGTTTTGCTTCAGCATTACCTGATGACAACTAATTTAGTTTGAACCTGATAAGTAGATGCCCGTAGTGATACAATATATGTTCCATTAGACAGCTTTTGTACCTTCGGATTATCCGCAATTGATAATTGGTGTTCACCTGCATGAAGGATTCCTTTGTGTAATACTACCTGTTCGTTCCCGAATACATCAAACAATACCACTTCAACAAAGTCAGCTGACGCTATATAAAAGGAGACAGTGCCAACATTATTCAAAGGATTTGGAAATACCTGTACCCTTGCTTCAAATAGCTCTGATAGTTGACCATCATCCTCTACATTTGAAAAGGATATTATGTAATAGTCGTGCTTTTCTTTAGTATGTATCGTTCTTTTTTCCTTAATATTTGTTTGTCTGTTCTCAACATAATAGTCTTTAATAAGAGGTGAATATGACTTATTATTGGCGTAATAAGACTCAAAATATATTTGTCCGCTGAGGCTATCAGTATATGCAGCTATCAAAACAACACTATCATTAGGAAATACAGTTGTACCTCCAATACAACTATCATTCACAAACGCACCAATCTCTTGTGGATTTTCATTTGTGTCAAGTTCAATGAAAATTGGCGTATAATCTGCTGTTTCAGTATATGAATAATATTCTGTTTCATCTTTTGTTATATCAGTTGGTAAATTATTATAGTAGGCCCAATAGAAATTTGAAATTACGGTTCCAGATTTGGGTGTAATAATTACCATATCACCATAATCTAGTGTTGGAGTTCCTTTGTTACAGACACATCTCCAAATAATTCCATCTGTTTGATTTTCTTCGTTATAGCATGTAAAGTATTGACCTTTAACAATATCTATTTGTGATTCATATTCATCTGGTAAAGCATCTGGAATGTTTTGAGAAATTGGATGATAGTATCCAACCCAATATTCGTTTGCAGTTCCTGTAAGAGTTAGAGGACAGTTTGTACAGTTCGGATCAAAGTGATCATATAAAGATCCTTGCATATAGAGCCATTTGTTTTCTGGTTGTGTAGTGTAATCTAGGAAAAGTTTATAACCAAGTGTACTTTGAGTCTCAATCAGATCACCCCCAGAATTCCAACCAAGGTTTTCATCATAAAAACTTTCTTCAATATTGGTATTACTTCCAATAATTAAGTTTTGCAACTTACTATCGGTAGTATAATTATTAGGTTCAATATTATTCCCACCTAATACAAGTGGGATTGATAGAGGACTATTAAATACACGGTTCATTCGTGGAAATGAGATCCAAGACCATACTCCCTCTTGAAGAGGGACGGCTTCATTAGCTTCAAACGGAATCTTGCTTACACAACTATGTCCTCCATTCGGAACATAAATGGTATTATTGAAGGGATTAATATATGGCGTAATAAGATTATAGAAGAAATAATGGAGATCAGGATTATGATCTAATTCTGGATACGTACACTTTAATCTCAAATTAATTTCATCCTCTCCTATAGGATTAATTGTTGGATTAAATCTCCACAATGTTATTTGACTACCTCCTTTTTTATATTCGTCAAATTTACGATAGACATAAATATTTCCGTCAAAGCGATTATAAATCATTGCCGAGGCTTGACCAGGATACTCTGCAATAATATTTCCAAAGTTTAATATGCTATTGTTATAATATATTTCTTGAATTGAAATAGTTCGATCACAAAGTTGGCTGGGATCTTCAGCTATATCCTTCATCCCGTACATCATATCATTCACCGGGCAGTAGACAATCTCATTAAAAATCTCCTCATAATCTGAAGATAATGTTCCTTCATTATAATCATAAACGTAAAAACCATCACCGATAACAAACAATTTTCCTTCATATTGTGAGATTTCAGCGTAATCAGGACTAAGTAATTTCATTGGCCTTGAAAGTCCCGTGAAATGGTTTGAATAATTATGGTCATTAACACAAAACAAATCTCCTGTGCCCACATCAAATGGAAGCCCTTCACCATACATACTGTTATGTTCTGTTAGATAAGGATCTAAGGTGATGGTTTTAGGATGTATGGTAGCATAAACCTTTTGATCATATTTATTAAAACAAAAGTTGCCAGAATAGTAAATAAAATCTGCGGTTGAACTTGTATATATACTATAATTGTCAATCTCCTCATAAATATTGTATAGAGGCATATTATCTGCTGCATAGACAATAATATGTGGCTGTACGGTGGCTTCATTTATCATGTTTGCAAGAACATATAGTCGCTTATTTGGAGCAATAAACATTTTTTCTGGATAATGAATGCCTTGGGGTAATGAAATAGTGGTATATAAAGAATTTTGGTCGTCATTATTTAGAATTTGTATCTTGGCTGTCGACCCACTAAATTCAGAAACAATAAAATGGTTACTATATGGATTGTATATACAATCCCCAATATTTGATTCAATATTATTATTTGATACACCATCGTTTATATTTACTACTGTTTGTGTATTATTATTATAATCTAAATCACATACATACAGGCCTGAATTATGTGAGTTCAATTTATTAAATAAATATAGTTTATCTCCATCTGAATCTGCAGTTATATGATAAACAGGGTAACCTGTCTTTAATGAAGTATGAATATAATTTTGAGCGCTGAATGCTTCTAATCCGTTACTTATTGGATTAATAATGAATGATTTTCCTGCTGAAGATACTCCTTTCACAAATAGGTTATTTTCAGCATTTAAAAGTTGACTCGTTGAATATTCATTATTTGAAAAGATTAATCTAACTAATTCATCTTTTTTACTTATGATAATATTGCTATTATCTACTTTTAAAAGTTTTAAGGAAGCATTAATATCGAACTCATGTGTTGGAATAGAATAGTTTGTTTGCATTATTGTAGGTTCTTCGAAGCCTGAATTATAGTGATATACTGCAATATCATGATCAAATTGGTATGTGCTATGATATATAACTTCGTTTTGGTCTGGTGCATAGCTTATTATGAAGTCATTATTAGCTTCTAAAAACTCGCCATCTAATACTCTATGAGTTGGAGACGGCAAAGAGGTAAACCATTGGGAAGGATTTATTGTTAAATCATCATGATTGCCATCAATTACAAAAATATCAGATTGTTTATCTGGCAGAGGAAGTGCGAATGGAATCCTGTATGGTATTGCCATAATTTTGTGTACACTACCATTATTAATGTAACCAAGTTTACTGAATTTGTAATATGGATAAGCACCAGGAGGATTTGTCGCAAAATACGTTGATGCATCTATTATGTATTCATATATAACAGTTCCAGGATCTGAGAATTTGCGTATTTCTATCTGGTTAAGCTTAGCTAGATAGAAATAATCAGCATTACTAGTGTTATAAACAATATCAGAGATATTAGCTTCTTCATAATTACCATCTGCAGCAGCCATTACCTCGCTCCAATAATGGGTTAAGCTGCCATTATAATTAACATTAAAGATTGCAAGTAATCGTTTTTTCTTGTGAAAACTTCCAATATCATTGTCTTCATCATTTTGACCATAAACAAGCCAATATAATCCCTCATTAATATGATCATATTTAATTATATTTAAACCATTTAATGGTTTAAAACTTGGACCATCCAATTCGGATATTTGGGGATCCTCAAAAGGATTATAGCTACCAATAATATCAGTATTGGAAAATAGGTGATTTGAGGGATAGTCTATATTTAAGTATAGTATATTTAAACTTGGCGTTACAATATATAATATATTAGCATTGTCATTGAAAGTCATAAGACTGTATGAACCTGTATGTAATCTGGAATTATAGAATACAGGATTAAATTTTCCATATTCGACTTCTTCTGTGAGTTGCTCAGGAAAATAAATATTACCACAATAAACATTATTTGTATTGTACACCATTACTTTTTCCAACGTATAAAGAAAAATGAATCCATTTGCATTTATGAGGTCGACTGTCATTGCACCCCCGTGTTGAAATTGATTTTCGGTTGGTAGAGATATTTGCTCAGGTTGAGATTGCCCTTTAATTATATTTAAAGGAATAATGGTAAAGCACATTGCGTAAATAATAAGAACAAATAAATTATTAATACTCTGTTTCATTATAATTCCCCCATCTTTAGGACAGGTTTCACTCAAAGTTAAGGATTATTTATTTCTTTATGCACCATGTTTTAATTTGTGTTGAAAAACAGACGCCGGCGTCTGTTTTTTTAACCTGAATGTCTTCTTTCATTGTTGCAATATTCAAAGTATTTTTTCAAGCCTTGATAAGATTCTAAACCATCAGCTGCAGGGTAGATATAAACTTGCTCATATTTGACACTTCTCCACAGGCGTTCGATAAAAATATTATCAATGGCTTCATACAGGCTATCCCTGCACCATTCTGCGGTCATCGTATTAATCAATGACCAGTTTACAACATAGCGGCTGTACAGATCGATCACTGCCACCAGGTATAGATAAGCGCCCTGAACAGGAATGATGGTAATATCCATAGCCCAGACCTGGTTTGGTCTGTTGACTTTTAGCTTGCGAAGCAGGTATGGTGCACAAAACGGCTCAACAGACCACCCTTAGTCGCTTTAGAATCAGCCGACTAAAGGGGGTCAATTTAGCCGACATTTGCACCCTGGATCACATCATCATAACTGAAGATAGCGGCTACTTCAGCTTTGCTGATGAAGGCCTACTTTAAAATAAAAGGCCCTAGCCCAAAGGGCTAGGGCCTTTTATTATGTTCAGAGGATGATATTCATGTTTTAAAGCATTTTCTAAAAAAACATGTGATAGTCTACTTCACAAGAATTTTTTTCGTTGATATTATTTCCTGGTCATTCCTAAGAATAGCTAGGTAGGTTCCTGCAGGATAACTTGAAACATCAATATCAAATTGCGCTGTTTGTGTTTGTAACTTTCTCTCATATATTGGAACACCTATCATGCTATAAATAATAAAGCGACTTTTTTTATAAGGCGTTTCTATCTTGCAATATATTGATATGGAAGCGGGATTGGGGATTATGGTTATAGATTTATGATCAATTTCAGATTCGTTAATACTAGTTGAACATATTAATGTGTCTCCAGTTGCATTTGTATCGGATGCACAATCGCTATAAACGGCTTCAATACCATATTCAAAATATGTTTCGGTTCAAACAAATTCGGACACTTTCTAGTTAATTGCTAAAGTGGACTTTTCTCTTTTTCAAATATACTTCATATAGTTTTAAATTCCAATTATATTGCT
>CAZASJ010000044.1:0-25134 GCA_964487735.1 uncultured Bacteroidales bacterium
GGACAAGGGACTATCATTGTTCGTTTCACAAATGATACAGATGTTTCATATGATGTAGATAATGTGGGTATTGGCGATATTTTTATTATTGCCGGACAAAGTAATGCTTCAGGAAGAGGATGGACACTTAATAATTATTCACATGCAAGCTTAAAAGGGGCTTTATTTGGGAACGATGATAACTGGAAAGAGCTGGCTGATGCTGTTGATTCACAGGCCGGGCAGATTGATCCAGTTAGTTCTGATGCCACTGCAGCCGGTTCACCATGGCCACTTATAGCAAGCAGTATCATGGCTGCTGAAAATGTACCTGTTGCCTTCGTTCCAACCGCCATGGGAGGGACTTCAATACTTGCCTGGCAGCCTGGAGCAAACCATTCTGACCCATCAACACTTTACGGATCGATGAACAGAAGAATTACTGCTGCTGGTGGCAATGTGAAGGCTATTCTTTTCTTCCAGGGAGAAAGAGATGCGAATCTGGGTACAAGCCAGGCTACATACGAAACCCGGCTGAATACCTTTGTCAATACAGCAATTTCTGACTTTCCGGGCCTGAAAACCATGGTTGGCCAGATAGGGGAGTCGAGCTATGCAGGAAATGATGAGATAAGAGCTGCACAAATCAATGTATCACATACGAATGGAAATGTGATATTGGGCCCTGTTACTTACGATATTAATTTGGCTGACGAAGGCGGAGATAACATTCATTTCAAATCAACTGCAGACATGGCAGCATTTGCCGAGAGATGGTATAAAGCCATAGCCAAGGCTTTTTATGGCGGAACGAATGGCTATGGTCCAATTGTCGATAACTTATTACTCGATTATAATGGAGGTGTGGATAAAGTCATCGTTTATTTTAACGATGATACATCTCCGGTAATAGACCCAACTTCAACAGTTGCCACTACATCATTCGAATTAAAAAATAACGGCACAGCAGTTTCAATATCATCTGTTAATATAGTAGGGAATACCGTTGAAATAACGCCTGCATCACCATTAAACACGTCACAATCGTTGACCCTGACTTATGCCTCCTTAAATACCGGCGTAGATGCAGCTATTTACGATGACGACGGTTTGCCAGCCGAAAATTTTTACAACATTACAATTGATTGTTCGGAAATAGTTTCCTATCCGTATACTGAGACTTTTGATTCGTGGACAACAAGTTCCCCTACTACTACTTGTACGTCAGACGGAAGTGTCCTCCTTAGTGATTGCTGGACAAATGTCACCGGTGATGATATTGATTGGGATGTACATTCCGGATCAACAGGTTCAATCGGTACAGGCCCTACCTCCGATCACACAGGTGGAGGTAATTACCTTTATACAGAAGCATCCAATTGTTTATCAAATACCGGGAGTATAACAAGTCCCGCCTTTAATTTAAGTGGCATTTCGAGTCCGGAAATGCGCTTCTGGTATCATATGTACGGAACAAATATGGGATCATTATCGGTACAGGTATCAACTGATGGAGGAACATCATGGTCAGCGAATATCTGGAATTTGACAGGCGATCAGGGCAATTCCTGGCAGGAAGCAATCATCGACCTGAATGCATATACATCGGAAACCGACCTAGTGATCAGGTTTATTGGTTTAACAGGAAGCGATTATACTTCCGATATGGCTATTGATGATTTCAGCATTACAAGCACACAGGGACCAATATCACAGGATCAGCTTAGCAATCTGGGCAGTGGATGGAACATCACCTCCTTTTACGTCACACCCACATCCGTGAATATGATGGACGTATTTCAGCCCCTGATCGATGACGGTAAACTGGTGAAGATCTCCGACGAAGTTGGTGGCTTTGTGCAGTACATACCCGGGCCGGGATGGATGAACACCATTGGCGATATGGACAATACAGAGGGTTATTATATTAACCTGACGGCAGCTGGTAGTCTTACCACTAACGGTACGTTAGTAACATATCCATTCGATATACCGTTGGCTGCCGGATGGAACATTATGAGTTATCCATGTGAAGTATCACAAGCAGCAATGCCCGTTATTCAGCCTCTGATTGATGCCGGCTATTTTGTCAAGGTCTTAAGTCAATCAGGTGGAATTATTCAGTTCATAACAGGTGTCGGCTGGATAAATACCATTACCAATTTTGTACCGGGTGAAGGATATTACATCAATGTGAATACAAGCACCACATTATCCATTGCCGACCCGGCTAAATCAACCCCACCACAACTATTCCCCGAACCGGATGCTCCAACGAGTTTCTTCGCATACCATACTTCCAATCCATTTTCACCTATGAATATTGTGATTCGTGATATTAGTACGGATGGATTTGAACTGGAAGATGGAGATGAGATCGCAGTTTATGATGGGGACTTGCAGGTTGGATCAGCAGTGATTTCACTGGATGGGAACGGCTACTACGGCATTATTGCAGGAACTGATGACCCGATTACTGAAATGAGCGATGGTTTTACTCAAGGAAATGAGATCATTTTTAAACTATGGGATAAGAGCGAAGATGTAGTTTATTCAAACATTGATGCTACTCATCTATCTGGAGATGACGGATTCAACTCACTTGGAACATTTTTTGGTGACCTAAAAATCAGCAGCCTGGGCAGTGCAGAGTTTGGGATATATGATGGTACCTTCCTCGGGCAAAACTTTCCTAACCCATATAATGATAAAACACGCATAAATTATGGTATTGCTGAGGATGCTTATGTAAACATCAGTGTTCACGATGTATCCGGACGTACGGTCATGATCTTGAAAAACAGCAACATGCCATCGGGTAAATATTACATTGAAATGAATAAAGCATCACTCGAAGCAGGTCTTTATTATTTCACGATGAAAGTAAACGGAAGAAATACAAAATTCAGCAAGACCAGAAAGATGATCCTGTATTAGGGAATTCGCTAGAATATACAGAACTGCAACACAGATTCGACAATAAATAAAGCTGCCACTTGGCAGCTTTTTTCTCGCTGTGTAGGTCTTCAGCCTAACTCGGACACTAAGATACAAAAGTTAAAGTGTGATTTATTAACTTGTAACACTAATGTTACGCTGAGTCATCGTAAAAGGTAATAAAATCATGCCCTCTGAACTCTTTTTTGAACTGCTCACTTTAACAGAATTTTCCATTTTGGATTGGAATACGAATATTTAGTAGGTATCCCTACTTAGTTTTTTGAGAAAAAATTGTCTTTCAATCCTCTTTAAGTTTTGAGTGTTGCCCTTCGACAAGCTCCGCCGCACTCCGGTTGAGCGAAGTATAATATTCCTTCGTACATCGAAAATCGTGCAATCTGCTATATCGGTCCATCTTATTGGTTACAGGATGAATTCTTATTTATTCATTTGGATTATGCTCAAGTAAATCACCTGGTTGGCATTCCAGTGCATTACAAATCGCATCTAGAGTTGAGAAACGGATTGCACGAGCCTTCCCTTTCTTCAGGATCGAGAGGTTAGCCATTGTTATATTCACTTTATCTGAAAGTTCTGTTAGGCTCATTTTGCGTTTGGCCAGCATTACATCTAAATTTACAATTACTGTCATGGCTATACTGTTAAATCATGGTCTTCTTTTAAATGAATCCCTATCCTGAAAAATTGAGATAATCCTAATACTAAGAAAACTATAAATAGTAGCTGTATTGTATATTCAAGATCAATATTAATCCGTGGTTCATTAAGTGATGAATTGAAGAGGTAAACTAACATTGTATTCCCAAATAGTCCAAATAATATATCGTAAGCAGCATATCCAAGCAAAAGCCATGAAATATTTCGAATTCTTTTCAGATTCGATTTCACAAAAACCTTTTCAGATAATGCAGTAATATAAATCTTGCATAAGTTAAGAAGGATACAAAGTGCGAAAAAATATTGTATGCCCATAGTGATTAACATAAAGAGGGAATATCCCGGGCTTACATAAGTAAATTCTTGGTAACTTACATCTCTTGTTATTGTGATAATTCCTTTAACAGTAGTAAATACACTGTCTGGATGTTGGTATGTTTCTGTCAAGCTCTTCAACAGTTCCTCATCACTGTGACTTTTCATTAGTTCTATTTCATCATTGCTTTGTCCTTTCGGACTATCCTTAATGATTCCTTTGCTATTGTCTATAAAGCCAACAGAATACAGTATTATCAAGCTAATAAGGACTCCAATAATAATTTTAATAATAGCTGGGCTTTTCCTTTTCATGATTTCTCTAAATTAATTAGTATGATTTATTCAAAGATATATGAAAAATATTAAAAATCAATAAAAAAACATTGATAAACGATAAATAAATATCGAAAAAGAATTTTTAGTTGCCTAATTAAACCAGCAGATGATTCATGAAGAAGATGTTTATTCCCTTCGTACATCGAATATTGCTCCATCTGCTCCATCGTGCAATTCTACTGAGTCCGCCGAAGGCAATCTCACCGTGTTTAAATTCCAAATTCCAAAAAACAAAATCCAATGAAACTCCAGAATCCAATTATCAAAACCCAAAGCTTGATTGCCCGATTGCGACGATTGGCTTCGCCGAGCTCCGCTTCGCTCCATTTGAGCGCAGTATTATATTCCTTCGTACATCGAATATTGCTCCATCTGCTCCATCGTGCAATTCTACTGAGTCCGCCGAAGGCAATCTCACCGTGTTTAAATTCCAAATTCCAAAAAACAAAATCCAAACAAATTTCAAATACCAGGCTTCAAAACTCTTCTGTCATCTGGTATTTTGATTTCAGAAACCTTTCCCTGTACAGAAGTAATCCCCAATCTCAATTACTAATTATTCTTTTTTGAATTCTTACTCTTTTTATACCAGAAATACCAATCCTTGGAGTAAAGGTTAGGGCCGTTTTGTTTGGCCATCTTTTCGGCTTCTTTCTTGGAAGCGGGGCTTTCGATGAGGTAATCATCACCAGGTTGCCAGTTCGATGGAGTTAATACATCATAGCTGTCTGATTCCTGTAATGCAAGAAGTGTACGCTTAATTTCATCCAGGTTCCTTCCGGTTGTCATTGGATAAAAGAAGATAGCGCAGATCTTATTTTCAGGATTGATAATGAATACTCCCCTGATGGTTTTTGTTGTGTTCATCCCGGGATGGATCATATCATATTTTTTAGAGATCTCGAGACCGATATCCGGAACGATTGGAAAGTTAATCCCCACTTCTTTACCATCATCAGCCTGGATCTTCTCCAATGATTTTATCCATTCGATGTGGCTGTTCAGGCCATCTGTGGATAATACCATGAGCTGGGTGTTCAATTTCTTGAATTCGTCCTGCATGTCGGCCAGGTCAAGGATCTCGGAGCTGCATACCGGGGTGAAATCCGCCGGGTGGCTCATCAATATCTTCCATTTACCTAAATAGTCGGATGGGAAGATAAGTTCTTACCAAGGGTGTGATCGGAATGGTTCCTGCTTGCACGGATCTCATGCCTAAAATCGCGAGCGGGTAAACCCGGGATACATCATGGGTCGTTGCCTCATGGGAGAGGGGAGCTCAGCCATGGGGTACATAATGAAAAAATCCGGGAGCTTAGACTCCCGGATTTGGAACAATATTGTTTAAGAACAAGTCATCCCAGATTAGGATGATTTGTAAATCAGATGATTATCTTACCAACATCCTTTTTGAAACGCGTTCGTTTCCAATTGTAACAGAGTATAGATATACACCTGCTTCAAGATCGCTTACGTCTATCGTAACGCTCATATCACCGTTAATGATACCGGCATCAATTGTGCGAACAGTTTGCCCGACAATATTTGATACTTCAACCGTAACAGCTGCGATAGTTTCGCTGCTGATCTCGATGGTAGTCTTAACTGAAGCCGGGTTCGGCAGGTTTTGGGAAACGCTTAGGTTTGATGGTCCTGCAATTTCATCCACACTAACAGGAATTGGGACGATTGCATCAAAGGTTATCCCAGTTATATATTGAACATCAATAGGATCCCCAGAGGCACTTGAGTTACTGTAAAAGTCGTTAAGGCTAACGGCATTCACCATAGGAATGGTAAAGGTTTCAGTAAGGGCATCGTAATAGGCTTCATCAGCTGCCTGTACATACCAATAATGTTCAAAAGGAAATGTTGTACCGCAGGTAAAGCAAAACGCATCTGTGTGTTCTCCGGTCGTAATATTGTATGACCAACCTCTTATATCAGGCTCTAAATTCTCAACTACACGATCTCCTTCTTCTGTATCGGTCCAGGTTACAAAGAATTCTTCTGAGCGTTCATCTTTAGTCACTTGCAGCCTGTGCAACCAGGCATTGGTGCCACAATACAATGAGTCATTTGCGCCACTGGTAAGGTCCTGAGCAGCATTTGACATACATGTATCAACCATCATACCATCAATCAATTCATCTCCAATGGTGAATTTAAATAATGTCTCTGCGAGATTGTATACCCAACCAATACCTTCGTAATACTCCCATTCATTAATGAAGTCACGACTGTGGCTTTTAACAGTTGCAAACAATTGCAGATTTCCTTCAGCATCAACTGCACCAGCAGAAGCCTTGAAATATGGAATTGCGAAATCTTTATATTCTTCATTAATATCCTGACAAGGGAAAATTAACCATCCCAGGGGATCTGTTGCTTCATTACGAAAGACATCCTGGATATCATCATCAAAGAAATCAAGTGTAATCTCATCCCAGGAATCTCCACCATTAGTGGTTTTAAACATAATTGGCCACCAACCGGTTTGCATATCTTCATGTGCTCCCAGCATCCAGGCATATCCTGTCATGCCATCATCTGACCATGCCATTTCTGCTCCTACATCAGCAAAAGTCCATTTACCAATCCACATAGCTGAATTATTATCGGTAGGGTCATTATTAAACGGCATATAAATAATAGAGTGTTCTATATCCCAATCAAATCCTGTACCTGTGAAGGTTCCATGAATGTCTTCCATTTGAAGTGTTGTAAAACCAGCCCATGGGCCTTCTGCCCATATATTGAAGCACTTCATGATATCAGCTTTCTGGGCCAATCCAAGTTGGTTGAAGTATCCATCATGAGCATGATCCGGTTCTTCGTTTACAAAGAACTCCGTAAAGTAGTTAGCACCACCAAGGGTACTTGATCCAAATGCCTGGTTGTTCCAATCAGTCAGCGTAGGTTCTGGAGCAACACCCTGGTATACACCATAGGCATTTTCTACAACAGTATTGCCGCTGGGGTTATAAAGAACACCTGACAAATAATAGTTGCGTAAATCTTCAGAAGTCAAATCAGAGAGGAGTACAGGGCCGCTCCAGGTCAGGCCAAGATCAGTAGAATAGAAGATGCCAACCGATCCATCACTCAAAGCAATATCGGGATAAGTTTCTTCATCAATAATGAAAGACATACTTATCAGATTCAAGTCTTTATTGTAGGAAATAACTTTACAATCTTCACGACGGAAAGATCTTTGGCTATGTGCTGTTCCAACATCAATTTTATCAATACTGGTGACTTTCTTTTCCAAAGAGTAATTAATTTCTCCCGGCGTGATAGGTGTTCTTTGATATTCACTATCAAGAAGAGACTTTTTTTGATTCATTTTAACAGCATCTGTGGCTTTTTGTGCATTTGCACCAAGGATAAAGCATGCTGCTACCAATAATAGTAGTAGTTTTTTCATAAAAATAGTTTTAGGCGTTATACGATATCAAAGTTAGTCAATTTCATGGCATTTTCGTATTAAATTTCATTTTTTTTTGAATTCCATCGCTAATAAATTTAAATTAAAAATAGTTTAGAATTACTAAATTGCATTTTATCACTGTTCTCTCTGTGTTTGTATTTTATGAATAAATCACAAGTTATGACCTTGTTAAAGCCCTTTCCCAGAATCAGCTATTTTGTATTTCTTCTGGGAGTTATTTCACTATTCATTCGATAAATATATTAACACATGCTCAATACCATATCATGAAATCGATGATAAAATGCAGCAGGGAATCGCACGAATCAGCATGGAATATATTGAATTAGATTATGGGGTAAATAAAATAAGCGGGATAGGACAAATCCCTGTGTTCAACGAAAGATTTTATTTCTGTGCATTAGCTTCGCTTTCTGCTGCCTGTTGTTCCTCTTTCAGGGATAACCATCCACCGCCAAGCGCCTTATACAAGTCAATGTAGGAAATAAGCAAGTCGCGGCGAACGGTAGAGAAACTTAGCTGTGCATCAAAAGACTGTCGCTGCGATTCGAGTACTTCAAGGTAGCTGGTAACCCCTTTATCATATCGCTGATTGGAAAGCATTTCAGCATTCATGGCTGCTTTCATCCGGGCTCCCTGGGCTATCAGTTCTTCTTTCAGTGTTTCTATGGAGATAAGTGCATCTTCCACCTCTTTGAAGGCCTGAATAACAGTGAACTCATACTCAAGCCTTGAGGCTTCTGCCATATAGCGTTGCATCTCAACCCTTCGCTTATTTTTTCCAAACTGGAAGAGTGGCCCCAGAAGTGTTCCTCCAACCGACCAGGCCATACCTCCTGTTGTAAATGATGATAATTCATTGCTGGCTCCTCCAAGCAGCCCGGTCAGGCTGATGGATGGAAAGCGCATGGCCACTGCAACTCCGATCATGGCATTTTCTTTCATGTAATTGGCCTCTGCCTGACGGATATCAGGCCTTCTCTCTAATAACTGGGATGGAAGGCCGGTAGGGATCTCAGGTGGATAATCCTGCTCATACAGGCGATCCCCTACAATAATGGAATCAGGGACCCGGCCAAGAAGAATGCTGAGTGTACTCTGATCATAGGCTATGTATCTTTTATAGACCGGCACGGATGCAGCTGCAATAGCCTCCTGGATCTGTGCCTGGTTCAGATCTATCTCCGGAACCGTGCCGTAATCGAAACGGGCCTGAATGATCTGGGTTCCGCTGTCTCTTGAAATAAGTGTTCTTTTTGATATCTCCAGTTTCGACATATCGTCGAGCAACTGAAAATAGGTGCTGACTACAGAAGTGATCAAACTCATCTGAGTCATACGCATGGCATATTCCGAGGATAAAAGCTCTGCTTTGGCTGCTTCTGTCGAGCGTCGGTATTTTCCCCAAAAGTCGATCTCCCAGACTAGTTCAGGAAAAGCATAAAAGTTACTACTTGCTTCAGCTGCCTTGACACCTGCAAAATTGCCATGTGAGGCTCCTGCAGCAACATTGACCGCAGGCAGAGCATCTGCTCTCGTATAACCTACATTAGCCCTGGCGGCTTCAACCCTGGCTGCTGCTTGTAAGACATCTTTGTTTTCCTCAAGAGCAATCGCGATAAGGGTATCCAGTATGGGGTCGTCAAATAAATCCCACCACTTCAGGTTCACAACCGTATCAGTAGTCGTTTCATCAAAGCGAAAAGCTTCTGGGTTTTCCATTACAGTTCGCTCATAATTGGGGCCAAGCTTACATCCCGCCATGTAAATGAGGAGGGAGAGAACAGATAATATGACAATGCTTCTTTTCATAGCAATTCTTTTATTCACTTTCTACTTTTTCTTCCACAAGCTTCCTTTTCTTCTCATATCCGGCAATCTTTCCAATGAGCACAAATAACATTGGATAAAAGAATATGCCAAGCATGGTGGCAATGCTCATACCGCCCAGCAAAGCCATACCCATTACCTTTCTGGCTTCCGCTCCTGATCCGGATGCGATCACAAGTGGAAAGACACCAAGTATAAAGGAGAAGGCTGTCATAAGAATCGGTCTGAATCTTGATTTGGCTGCCTTGATTGCTGCATCAAAGAGTGAAGCTCCTTTCTTGAATTCATCATTTGCAAATTCTACGATAAGAATGGCATTTTTGGCCGCCATCCCGATCAGCATGATAAAGGAAACCTGGGCAAAGATGTTGTTTTCAAATGTAGGACTGAACAAACGTGCCGTCCAAAGGAAGATCAAGGCTCCAAAAATGGCAAATGGGGTTCCCAACAAAATACTGAATGGTAGCGACCAGCTTTCATACTGGGCTGCCAGGATCAAAAACACAAATATCAGCGAGAAGGTCAGGATGATCCCCAGCGAGCCGGATGCTTTCTTTTCCTGGAAGGACATCGCATTCCATGCATAGGCCATATCTTCCGGAAGGACTTCCCTGGCAACCTCTTCCAGGGCTGCCATTGCCTCTGCGGAAGTATAGCCTGGTGCCGGGGAGCCGGTAACTTCCACAGCTCTGAACAGATTAAACCTGGTTGTATAATCAGGCCCTTCTATACGGTTGATCGTTGTAAGTGTGGATAGGGGAACCATATTGCCATCTTTGTTCTTGATGAAAAAGTTGCTGATCTGGTTCTCACTCATCCGGTATTGTGGTTCAGCCTGTATATATGTTTTGTAAAGCCGGCCGAAGCGGGTAAAATCATTGACATACGAACCACCCATAAATGCACCCACTGTTGTGTACAAATCGTTCAGTGAAATCCCAAGCTTGAGGGCTTTCTCCCGATCAATATCCATAAATCGTTGTGGAACATTTGCCTGGAATGTTGTAAAGGCATTTCCGATCTCCTTACGGGCATTGGCGGCCTGTATAAATTTCATGGTGTTTTGAGCCAGGTAGGCTGGATCATTACCCCCTTTATCCTGTATCATGATGCTGAAGCCGGAACCATTTCCCAGGCCGGGAATGGCCGGAGGTCCAAAGGCAAATGCCTGTGCACCTTTCACCTTCATCGCCAGGTCTCTGTTCAGGCGCTGAACAATTTCTGTTGCCGTTGATTCACGATCGCCCCAGGGTACCAGGGAAACAAATTGAAATCCACTGCTTGGCGACATCGATCCTGAAAGAAGGCTGTATCCGGTTGCATTGGTGTTAAATAGTACTTCCGGATAGCTCATGATGATATCCTCAACTTGCTCAGCAATTTCATCTGATCGTTGCAAGGATGCGGCATTGGGTAATTGCATGTTCACCATAAAATACCCCATATCTTCTTCAGGAATAAATCCCCCCGGGACCAATTTCATAAAGATCCCCGCACCTACGGTCATGATGAGGATAAATACAACCCCACGTTTCATCTTGCGTGCCATCACATTGGTAAAACTCATATAGGAGCCGGTGGTTTTGTCCATTCCCTTATTGAACTTACCAAAGAACCAGCCAAGTGGTCCTTTATATGGTTTGGGCTCTTTAAGCAGTATGGAACATAGTGCAGGGCTCAGTGTGAGTGCATTGATGGACGATACAACAACTGAAACAAGAATGGTAATGGCAAACTGCTGGTAGAGCAATCCGGTGATGCCGACCATCCCGGCAACCGGAATAAATACTGCAATCAGAACAAGTGTTGTGGCAATTACAGGGGCGGTGACTTTCCGCATGGCATCCAATGTGGCCTCTTTGGCCTTCATGCCTGCAGCAATATTTACCTGGACAGCTTCAACAACTACAATGGCATCATCCACAACAATTCCAATGGCCAGTACAAGTCCGAGCAGAGAGAGTACATTGATGGTAAATCCAAGCAGGGGAAAGAAAATAAAGGCCCCAATCAATGAAACCGGGATGGCCAATGTAGGGATCAGTGTAGCCCGCCAGTCCTGGATGAAAATAAACACAACCAATATCACCAGTAGAAGAGCAATGATCAGTGTTACAACAATATCTTTGATCCCTGCTGTGATGGGTAGCGTTGAGTCGAGCGAAACGTCATATTTGACACTCTCAGGGAATTTCTCGGCAAGCACATCCATCTCTGCCTGCACCCGATTGGCCAGGTCCACAGCATTGGATCCCGGGGCCTGGTAAAGCGCAATGATTGCACATGTTTGTTTATTCAGACGGGTGAATGCGTTATAGGTTTCTACGCCCAGGTCAATGGTGGCAATGTCTTTAAGTTTTACCTGTGATCCGTCGGACTGAATCCTGACCACGATCTCACCAAATGCTTCAGGAGAGCTGAAACGATCAGGAAGCCTTACTGTATATGTAAATTCAGTTCCTGCCGGGGCAGGCTCAGCGCCAAATTTACCTCCTGGTACGATAATATTTTGCTCGTTTATGGCATTCACAATTTCAGGCACCGTTATGCCCATTTGTGCCAGCCGGTCTGGCTTGATCCATATACGCATGGAATAATCAGAGGCCCCGAGTACGTTTACGCGCCCGACTCCCTTAATCCTTGCAAGCTGATCTTTGATGTTTATAAGTGCATAATTGCCAAGAAAATCCTGATCAAAACGACCGTCAGAAGTCAGGGTAACCAGCATCAGGATATTTGGAAGCGACTTTTCTGTCGTCACTCCAAACTTTGTTACGTTCGACGGCAGTTTTGCAGATGCAGCAGAGACCCTGTTCTGGGCCAGAACAGTATTCATGTCAGGATCTGTACCCACATCAAATGATACATCGATGGTCATGGTACCATCATTGGAGTTGGTTGATTTCATATAGATCATGTTATCAACACCGTTGATCTGTTGCTCCAATGGGGTGGCTACGGATTCCTCCACGCTGATAGCATTGGCTCCGGTATATGTCGCTCTCACCTGCACAATAGGTGGAGTGAGGTTAGGATATTGTTCAATGGGCAATCCGATCATTGAAACAGTTCCTACGATCACGATCACGATCGCAATAACCATCGCAACAATGGGCCTGTGGACAAAAAAGTTCCCTTTGTTTTCTGCCATGATTAATTGTTTTTCTGATTCGTTTTACTTTGGAATTCTATAACTTCCGCTTCGATGACCATCCCTTCTTTTACCTTTTGAAGTGCATCAATGACAATCTTTTCGCCAACATTAAGGCCTTCGTTGATCAGGCGGTAATCACCAATTGCGGGGCCTGTTGTAATCTGTCTGGATTGAACCATATTGCTGTCATTTACCACATATACAGAATTCAATCCCTGCAATTCCATGATGCAACGCTCAGGAACTAGTATGGCATCATTTACAATTCTTGTAGCAATCTTAACTTTTGCATAAAGCCCGGGCCTCAGGATAAGGTCAGGGTTTGGAAAATCGGCCTGGATGAGTATGGAGCCTGTTGAAGCATCGATCCCCCTGTCGATGAAATCAATGGTTCCTTTGTGATCATATGTTTTCCCATCCGACAGAATGATCTCAACGCTTGCTTTTCTTTCCGTTTTATATTCGGGATTTTCAACCATCTCTTGCATTTTAATGAGAAACTCTTTTGCCAGAGTAAGGTAATCCGATTCTGTAAGATAAAATCGCACCTTCATATGATCAGTTTGCGAAACGGTGTTCAGGATCACGGGGTTCGGATTTTTACCTACAAAGTCACCTACACGGGCTTTCGTCATTCCGATAATACCATTAATGGGAGAATAAATCCGGCAATACCCTAACTCAATCTGCGCTGACTCTAAATTAGCTTTTGCCGCCTTAACTTGTGAAACAGATGCATCATATTGGGCCTGGATAGCATCCAGGTCACTCTTGCTAACGGCATTCAGCTCAGCAAGCGGTATATAGCGATCCAGATCGCTTTTTGCTTTGACCATCATGGTTTCTGAGGCAGCCACTTCGCTTTGCTTTGCATTTACTTTGGCCTCGAACGGAAGCGGGTCTATTGAATATAATAATTGTCCTTCTGTAACTTCAGATCCTTCGTCAAAATGAATCCCTTCGAGATAACCCTCCACCCGGGCACGGATGGGGATGTCTTTTTCACCGTAAACCTCACCAACAAACTCCCGGTAAATGGGTACGCTGTCAGTAATTACTTTCACTACGCTAATCTTTTGAAGTGGAGTAACAGCTTGTTCTTTATTTCCACAGGAAGATAGAAGCACTGTACTGAAAATAAGGATTACGAAAATTCTTGAATAAATTAAGCGCATAGCTATAGTATATTTTAATTAGTCTTGGAATTATATACGAAGATAGGATAATATCAGGAAATATATAAATTTCAGCACTCGTTTTACCCCTCTGTTTCCACATAGGCGGAAAATATAAAATTCTGTATTCTGTATTAATTGGTGTCCGGTTAAAATAATGACAACCCTCTTAATAGCCTTCCATTGTTTGACAAGATATCATGTCATTTCGAATGAACGAAGTGAGTGAGAAATCCCCTCCTATTATATTCAATGATTAGATTTAACCGGACAATAGTAATTTAATATTATGAATTAACCCAGGAAGTGTAATGCTTAATACGATTCCATTGCCTGAATCTGCCGATTATGCATTTCCATGAATCCACCATTGACGAAGGAAGGATTTTCGACCCATTTCTGCTCGAGCAATTTTGAATATTGTTCTACAATTAAGTTAACACGTTCTTCCCGTTCCATGTCATCTCTTCCGGTATCGAGTTTATTTTCGATTGTTAGATGGATCTTTCCTTTGTGGGGAACAATGAATATGGGTAAGATCGGAACTCCGGTCAACAATGATAACTCTGCGAAGGTGGCCCTGTATCCATGCAATTTGCCGAGAAATGGATAGTTATGACTGGACTTTCCATGGGCTCCGTCGCCAAGCAAGTGAAGAATATTTCCGCTTTCAAGATATTCCTTGGCCTCAAATAACATACTGAAGGCTTCGCTCTCTCCTTCTCTTTTAAATACCATTATCTTAGGCCTTAAAGCTTTCTTAATTCCTTTAAATTTAACGGAATCGGTACCCTTTTCTCCGATGATCGTACAAAAATTTCTGTATCCCAGTCTGGGAAACAATGAAAAGGAAACGGCAGGAAGACCATAATGACTGCCGAGTAAAATTACCCCCTGTCCTTTGTCGTAATATTCTTTTAATATTTTAAGCCCGCTTATTTTCGCTCTCCGTTTTAAGGTGAATTTGCTCATATGGGAGATCTTGGATGACCGCCATCCATGAAGGTAGTTGAGTGCGAAGAATCCGGAAATAACTTCTTTGTTATCCCATTTTCCGGGATGACTTTCCAGGAATTCCTCTATGATCGGCACCTTCTTGTTGAAAAATCGTTTTACTGCAAATTCAGTACTGCAAAACCATGAAATATACCAGGCCCCGACTCCATAAGGAATATACTTTGATCCCTTATCAGAGTTGAAGAAAGCAGTAATCTTTCTGATCCTTTTTTTTGTGAGAATTGGGTTTTTCATTTTATCTGTGCTTGTTCAACAAATGATGCCAGGGATTTGATATTGGGTGTATCCATGGCGACTTTAATGTCAATCTTCACAGTGAATTTTTTTTCCACTTCACTCAGGGCAACAAATAAACTCAATGAGTTCGCACCAAGCTTAAGAAAGTTCTCATTGGTGCCTATGGGACTTATCTTGAGGGTGGCTTCAAAGATTTCTGTCAGGGTACGCTCAATATCGTTCTCTGCCATCTCCTTTATTATACCGGATCCGGAATACCATTCAGGCTCGGGCAGCTCGGATGCCATAATCTTCCCACTGCTGTTTTTAGGGAGACTGTTGATAAGCAGAATGTGGGAGGGGATCATATAATCAGGCAGCATGCGGACAAGCATTGTATTCAAATGCTCAATGTCAGGAGTTTTTTTGTCTGCCGGGACAAGATATGCGATAATGTGGTCATCACCCTGAGGATTTTTCTGTAATGTACAGAAGGCTTCTGTAACAGAGTTGTTATCCAATAGTAGATTGATGATCTCTCCAAAATCTATCCTGTAGCCGCGAAGCTTAACAACCTGATCGCCCCTTCCAATATGTATCATGCAATTTTGATGCGAATAATAGGCCAGGTCATATGTTCTTAAGATCCTCATCCCTGGGTTTTTAGGATCTTGTATAAAGTCAGATTCTTGCAATTCAGGCCTGTTATGATAGCCTTCAGTCAGGTATTTGCTTTTCAGGATGATCTCTCCGCTGTATTTTTCGTTTACTTCCTTTCCATTTTTATCTACGAGCATAATTTCCATCCCCTCCACGGGGTATCCGATCGGCACCGTGTTGGTCTTGATAATGGTGTTGTGTTTGATAGGAAAGCTTCGCATCAGATAGGCCTCGGTGCTGGCATAAATATTTACGATCAACAAATTTCTATCAAACACTTTTCGTGCTTTTTCCACATCGCTGCGATATAAGGTTTCACCTCCAAGCATCAGGAGCCTGAGATGGGGAAATCCATTGCCTGGGTCAAGGGAGGAGGTAAAATGCCTGAGAAATGATGGGATCATCATGGCAAAGCTGATCTCAGAAGCGGCAAACCAATTGCTGAAATGATTAAAGTTGCCTTCCTTAACATTATGGCACTTTAGCTCACTTCCATTTAACAGTGCCCCCAGGAGAGGCAGTGCATGCGCAGAAAATCCTACAGAAAGGAAATATGCAACTTTGTCGGATGGCAAAATGGGGTACAATTCCGACATCCTCTTAATGAAATGTACCATATTGCGGTGACTTTGCAATACCCCTTTTGGCTTTCCGGTAGATCCTGAAGTATACAGGGTGATGGCATTCTCTGATGGCAGGACATTTGTTTGCGGACTACTATCCGGGATGGATGAAGGGATCATGTCAGCGCAATCATGGTGGGTTGCCTGAAATATTTTTTTAATGCTTGTTTCTGTTGACTTCGTGCATATCAGCATTTCACAGCCGGCATCCTCAAAGATCTGTTTGTTACGTTCCGGATGATGGGAGACATCCAGGGCAACATAGGATCTTCCCGACTTCATGATGCCTAATATAGCAATGATCTGGTAGATGTTGTTTTCTATGAAGAGCGCGATATTTCCCCTGCCGGGACCAAGTTTTCCCAGGATGCTGTGGGCCATCCGGTTGGAAGCAATTCGTAAACCATCATACGTCAGGCTGTTTTCATTGTCAGAAACTGCAATATTATCAGGTAGTAAGGCTGCAATTTCATCAAATCTGCTATGGATGCAACCTTCCGTGCTAACGAAAGGGATGGCTTCGTTCATATGATAATTTTTAAGTGAAAAATGCAATCATTTTTCATCCTTGGATGATATAAAAATATAGCATTGAGAGCAGAAATAAAAATTAAAAAGCTACCGCCTGATTTTATTTTTAGAAATTGGCATATAAAAAAGAAATGTCGGTATTGCTTTCATACATCAACAGATATATCAACAACAGCAGCAGTCCCATGCGTACGAGCGTTTTACAGATCAGCTTTTTCATGCAAATGTGTTTTAATTTTCTGATAGATCAGATATGCGCCATAACTTGAATGGTGCTGATTGTCGATAAAAGAACCCGGGATATTCCCAAGGTCGCTTGCATCAATGAAATCAACATTTTCCTCGATGAGAAACTGCCTGATGTGCTCAACCATTTCCTGATAGCCCTGCAGATAGGGGGGGTGGTATTTTGCAATGTAGATCTCATTGACGGGTCCGAGTATGAAGGTGGTTTCTACGCCAAGGCCTTCACAAAGATCAATAAAGGCCTTTAATTCATCATCTCGATAAGTATCTTGAACCATTGGATTCAGCCAGGTCCGGCCCATGAATTCGTGGGTTACATTCCAGCTTGTATCAAGATAGGCGGTGTCGATCGTTCCAAAATATTCAAAGGCATCAAAATTTCTTTTTTCAGCAGCAAAATATTCAAGGTCTTCCAGATACTTTTCGGGTGATATCCAATATCGAAGATCCCTGAAAAATGGCTTCCTGATCGCCCTGAACCAGTTTTCTGTTTGGAATAAGAGCTTCTCTGCCGGGTTTAATTCCTTTTTATATCCTGATGAAATGGAGGCAAATCCATCACGACTGTCTATATAGGATAACGTTTGTTTGTATGTTCCGTAGTTCAAATATCGAAGCCAGTAACTTTTTCTGAATCCTGCCAGTTCACTTCGCCAGTACACTGGATTTATGAAATAAATAAGCTTGAGGGAATCCACATCGTTTGCATGATTGATGAGCATGGCCATATGCAGTCCGCAGGTCCATCCGGCCCCGCCAAGAATGCTGAAATGCGCATCATAAGATGTATCCTGATCCAGGAATTCGTAGTAATTGCCATCCCTGAGTGGTGTCGATTCTGACGTGCCCATGCATATGTAGCCATCATTGCTTTTGACGGAACGGATGAATTCACTTACATGCGGAGCATCATCGAATTTGAAGTGCTTTCCTTTTATTTTTAACAATTGTGTATCCACACTTTGCACTTTATACTCCGGAATGAAAATATTTCCAAGAATAAGCAGCACAAGGAGTGATGCAGCAATAAACAGCCCGTACTCACTTAAAGTCCTTGTTTTATATATGTTTCTGAGCAGTTTCAAAATATTATATCCTTAAAGATAATTGCTAATTCGGATTGTCCGTAATGGAAAAACATCCATCCGATGGTTACATAAATAAAGGTAATCAGTATGCTGACAACACGATAAACAGGGCTTGTCTTTATTTTTTGAGATAAAGGCATATACAATTGCCACAATTTACCAAGCGATAGGCCCAGGCCATGCCACAGTCCCCAGTAAACGAAGTTGACCGTATCTCCATGCCACAGCCCGCAAATGAAAAAGGTAGTCATATACCCCAGTATGCTGATGCTGATCCGTGGAAATTGTGGGAACAGTCTGTTGAAAAGCGCCAGGCTGGGTTTGAATACATAGGCAAAGAGGAAGTTGGAAAAGGTGATGTGCCATCTTTTCCAGAAAACGGATAAATTGCTTGAGAAATATGGGTTGTTAAAGTTTTCGGGTGTTTTGATCCCGATAAGATAGGCGGTGCCGATGGCAATATCGGAATATCCGGAGAAATCAAAATAGATATAGGCAGAATAAGCCAGTAAACTCAGCATTAATGCCGCCATCGGACTAAAATCAGGTAATAGAATGCTGTAATCAAGGGCATAGTCGATCACCAGCGGAACGATGATCAGTGTCTTCAGGGCACCGATGAACAGTCGGCTTATACCGGCAAAGAACAATGATCTCTGGTACGAAAAACGTGTATTCCCAAGCCAGTAATGGAAGTTTTTATAAGTATCGATGGGCCCTGCAAGGTAGTTTGGGAAGAAGAAAATATATGAAAGAAAGGTGAAAATATCCGATTGTTTGATAGTCCTTCGGTAGGATTCTGCCAGCCAGTGCACATAACGAAACAGGATGTATGAGATGCCAAGCTTTTGGACCGATAATACAGGTTCGTTGATAAATGACAGGAAGCTTTCGGAAATGATGTTCTGGATGTAGGGATAATTCCGGATGCAGAAAAGGATTATAATGAAGGATAATGCCAGTCCCAGGGCAATCTTAGATCTTTTTCTTTGAAGGAGCTTTCCGCTGAGAAATACGAGTACACTCAAAACACCCAGGATGATGAGCGTGTGTTCATTTATTATTGTGAGAAGTACGAGTACACTCCCCAGGATAATGGCAATATTCCTGACCATCCTTGACTTCACAAATATCCTGAGAAGCATATAGATGATCACAAAGAGCAAGATGTAAATAAAGACTATGTAATCATTAAAAAACATTGTCGCGATTATCCTTTCGTGGATTTTTTATCCAGTTTTTGTACAAATCCTTTGATGGCTTCAGGAAAGATGGCTTCTTGTGCTATTTTTTTCCTGTTGGAAATGAAAATTTCCTTTGCCAGCTTTGAAATATCGGTGACTGCATCAAAACGTGTTCCGTCTTTTAAAATAATCCCATTTTCTCCATCATTTACCCATGCCCGGTTATCCGGGAGGTCGGACAGGATGGGGATGCATCCAAACGACATGGCTTCCAGCAAGGATACCGATAAGGCATCGGATGTTAAAATGGAAAAGAAAAACTGTGATCTTCTGTAAAGGTCGTTTTGTTCAGATGCTGAAATAAAACCGACAAAGACCACAGAGTCAGCAATTCCAAGTTCCCGGCTAAGTTTGATCAATGTATTTTTCTCCGGACCTTCATTGGCAATTATTAGCCGGGCTCCTTCTATATGCCCGGCCAGGTGTGAAAAAAAGTGGACTACCTGATCGATATTGGAATTTGCATTTAATGTCCTGTTTGAGAAAAAGAGATAGGGTTCTTTATCCTTAAAATCAACTTCCGGGAGGCCATCCAGGCCAAAAGGGAAGGTGGTGGTTTCTGTGGATGATAATTGGTGGATCTGAGATGCAACCAACTCAGAGTCTGTTGTAGCAAGCCTTGCTTTTTTTAATGCAAAACGGGTGATCCGTTTGTACAATGCATTGCGTTTTGGTGTTATAAGAATGTCAGTTCCCCAGGCGGATTGTATCAAGGGTGCCTTGCAGGATGACAATGTTAAGGCGAGGGCAGAAATAAACCCATGACTGGTGATGTAATGGGCATTTACAAAGTCGGGATTGATTCTTTTGATGATTTTTCTCAATGGAAAGATCATCCTGATTATTTTGAAATTCCCTCCTGATTCTGAAATGTTCAGATTGAAGCATACGATCCTATCTTCAGGAATGAAGTTTCTGATATCGGGACAAATACCCCTTGAAGAAACAAGATATAACTCATAATACCTGCTAAGCTCCTTTACCCATTTCAGGATATGAGGGCTTTCACCGTCGCCTATGATCAGGTATTTTTTCATTTTCTTGTCAGGATGAATGCTGTATTAAATGCTTCTTAAAAACTTCTTTTATCCTATTCAGGTCTTTGTCGTTTAGCTGTTTATGCACTGTGACCGGGAGGTTTATCATTCGGTCGGCTACTGATTCTCCTATTGGGCAACTCCCATCTATATAGCAATATCGAAAACTTCCTTTGGGATGCACAACATCATTGAACCATTCCCCGGCAACGATGCCTGATTTTTTAAGTTCCTGCTTTATGGTAGCAATCTTATCCATGCTGATCTCCTTGTTAAAGAGGATGGGATAACGTACATAATCATACTCAGTTGAATAATATTGTCTAACTCCTTCCAAATCCTTGAAAGTGCTATGATATTTTTCTACAAGCTTCTTTTTTTTCTCTTGGATGTTTTTGATATCTCTTAATTGCAGGTATACGATATATGCAAGGCCGGCCGATAATTTTACCGGATACCTTTTTGGCCTTTCGCCTGCAATTTCTGCAGCGGGCGACCGGAACAATAGTCCACTAAGGTAAAGAAATCCCACACCCCAGCGTTTTAGGAAGGCAGTATGTCTGGATGAGGTAAACAGGTGGACCGAAAGGGATGCAAATATCCTGATCCTGGTGATGAAAGGATAAAAAGGCATATCCTCATATTGTCTTTGCACTTTTTTGCGCAGTACGGGATCATTTACAATGAGTATGCCGCCCATTCCGGCCGTGAGCGGTTTTGAATACTCCAGGCTGAAAAATGAAGCATCACCTATCGTCCCGGCAAGCTTGCCTTCCTTTGTCACCGATCCAAAAGTGTGTGCGGCATCTTCAATGATCATGATATCCGGGAATTCAGCTTTGAATTCCTCGATATATTCACAGCTAATGCCAAAATTATGGGTAAAAACAATAGCCCTGGTATGTTCATTTATAGCAGCTTTAAGCATAAGCGGATCGATGTTGAGGTTTTCTTCCTCCACATCAATATAGATGGCTTTTAATCCGGCATATTTAATGGCATTGGTAACCACGACACAGGTATATCCGGCCACGATAACTTCTTCTTTTTTATTTTCAGGATCCGCTGATAGCAGAGTGTAGAGCCCCATTCTGGCCGACCCGAAAAGAAAAACAGCATCAGGCTTGATCTTGAAATAGCCGGCTGTTTCCTCAATGCAGGCATTGATAAGCTTTTTGGGCTGAAAAGTACGCATGCGAACCCATATAAAGCGAAAAAAATGTTTTGGCCTGAGTGAATTGCAGGTAAAGGCAGTTTTAATCATCTTCGCCCAGTTTTTTAATCGGTTTACAAGGGCTGCCACCATACAACCATCCTTCTTCAAGGGTTCCCTTTACGACCGAGTTTGCAGCAATGATAATATTGTTTCCAATATCCGTTCCGGGAAGGATGACCGATTGTGCACCGATAAACACATTGTCACGAATCCTGATGTCTGCTTTTTCATAATTTTCCCTGAAAAGGGGGTTTTCTTTTGAATAGGTATTTGATGAGCAGAAAAATGAACAGAAAGGGCCAATGGCTACGTCATTTCCAATGCTGATGGATTGATCTTCAATTAAAAAGTAGCCATATGGTGCAACGTGAGAATTATTTCCCATCTTGAAACTTCCTGCCCGGCCAAGGTACAAGCTTTGCTTTTTGAAAAGAATACTTTTTCTGCCAATGCTTATCTTTTTCCGGTTTCTAATGTCCGAGTAGTAATGGATCATACTTCCTTTTGCCAGCTTCATACCCCTGAGTACATTACAAATGGAGTATGCTAAATTGATGCCAAACCGAAAAACCCTTGTCATTATGATTGGTTTTAGTAAGCCGATTTAACCTTTGTACCGGCAAATTTGTAAAACAAAATTAAACTAAAGATCAATAAACTGCCACACAGAATGCTCATCAGTGTGAAGGTAAGATAAACATCTCCCCTGATTCCACCTATTGTGATGGCTATTATTTTAAGGCTTAAATCAGCGATTGCCAGCATCATACCCTGAAGCTGTTTATTCATAAGTATGGTGATGCAGGATACCGGACTTGCAATAAAATTCAGGAAGAGCCAGGGAGAAATGATGGCAGCGATCTCACCGGCCATTTCCCATTCAGCACCAAAAATGAATGCAAAAATCGGGGGTGCAAAGAAAAACAAAATCGTAAATATGGGCAGCCCGATTACAAAAAGGTTGCGGTAGATCCTGAGAACCATTTTTTGAATATCCTGTCCCTCCTGCATGGCAGTGGAAGCCTTTTGATAAAAAACCTGGTATATGGATGAGCCGATCAGGGCAGTGGGAGCGGTCACCAGCCTGAAAGCAAATGCATAAGAACCAAGGATGGCTTTGTTGAAGAAGGCCATGATCACATAAACGATCCCGTGATCCTGCAAAGATCCGATAAAGGCATGAGGGGTATTGATCCTGGGGAAATTGCGATATTTCCTGGCATTTTCCATGATCAGATGGCGGGAAACATCCCTCAGGGTACCGGAAAAATTTCTCAATGTCTTCCAGGCAAGAACCAGGGTCGCAACTATTTGACCAATGATATAGCCCGCGATCAGTCCGGCTGGCCCTGAGCTATTGTATCCCATTCCAAGGTTAGTACCTACCATTACCGTTGATTGAGAGATGCGGGCTGCTGCATTTCGTTTAAAGGTTTTGTTCCTTGTCGACCAATAATTAAATGCATTGTAGGTTCCTGTAAACAGTACAATAAGCGGGATGAAGTACAGCCATGGTTTTATACCGGGGTCATCAAAAAAATCGATAATAAATCCCTTAAGGATAAGCACCAATACCAGGGTAATGACTGATGTAATGGTGGTAAGGATGACTGCCAGGGCAAGTATATTGGTGGCATCCCTTTTATCTTCCGGCAGCATGATGGCCAGTTCATATCTTCCACTTGCAACCACTGAAATGACAATGCTGATTGCCATGAAAAGGGCAAGGATACCAAAGTCATCAGGAGAATAAATTCGGCTTAATATGGGTGATGCCAGAACGGGAATGGCTTGTGCAATGGCAGTTCCGCTCATGAGCGTACCCACATTCTTAAGAAACTCTGAACGATGAAATTTCCTGAAAACCGGATTTGTGTTCAACATTGATTCAAAAATACAAAAAATATGAAGGAAACGGAGCTATAAACGATCTTATCGCCGTAAAGTGAGATTAGTCAAACAATGCGTTAAGTTTATCGGCAACATCATTAAATTCCGGGTCGATATCGAATACCAATGATGGCTTCAGAAAGTAAAGATCATTGTCTTCTGCAAAACGCTTCTCACCGCCCCCGGTGATGTTAAGCATAATAAGAGCATCTTTATCCAGGCTTCCCTCATTCACAGCATTGATTAAGCTTGCGGTGGCAACGGCTGCTGCAGGATGGATATCGATGCCTTCGGTATCTTCAAAGATCTTTGCTGCACTCAGGGCTTCTTCATTTGATACTAACAGCACATCGCCACCGGCATCTTTCATAGCATCATACAATCCTCCTATGAGGGAGTACGGGGGTTTGCGATTCGACAATACCTTTGCCATGATCTCGATGACCTGTTTGCGTGCAAGAACATCACTCAGGGGTAACATTTCGCGAGAATTGGCTTTCCAGGCATCGTGAATAGGTGTAAATGGTTTGTTCTGGGATACCATTAGCTTCATTTTCCTGGTTCCAAACCTCCCGTCCTCGATCAGGCGTAGGTTAGCCTCCCATGCTGCAATGGCTCCGGTACCGCTTCCTATTGCTTGAAAATAATATTCGGGAATGCTTCCGATACTTGTTACTGCTGAAAGTGTTGTGGTGCCCATGCCATCTCTTCTGGCAACATTCTTGGCGCCCCCTTCTGCTATGAATTTATCGAGTTTGCTGGCCAGGTTTGAAAGGTGAATGGCATCGAAATAATCACTTCCGCTACGCGAGATAACTAATTTTACGTGGTCTTTTATCGGCCTGTCAAACCACAATGAATTTATATTGTCTTCAGGTACACAGAGTAGCAAAGGAATATTATTGTCGGAACATACACGGGCAAACGAGCGTGCTGTATTACCGGCGGAAGCTACAACAAGGATCTTATCCTGCCTCGGATCCATCCTTCCGCAAACTGAATAGGCCTCGGTTTCCTTAAAAGAGCAGGTGCTCATTAAGGCATTCTTTTCCGGCCAGTAACCACTAAAAGTGATGTAGAGATTATTCAGTCCTATTGCTTTTGCAAAACCCTCGCTTTTGTATGTGATGGGTGCTGATGATCCTTGCAATTCCCTGTTGATTGGAAGCCAGTTGGCGAAAGTATACAGGCCATGGTCAGTTCCACGCAGGAGCAATTGCTTGTGTTCGTATACAGCCCTGACAAATGCCGGCCCGCCTTTTTCGGGAGGATCCAGGATCCAACCGCTGTCTTCAAAGATATCGCCGGAAATGAGCGATTTTAACTTATAATTTGTCTTTTCTGCTTTATTCATGGATTTGGCCGTATTTAAACAATGCAAAAATAGCAAAGATTGGCGATAATGAATTATCCTCCTTCGTTAAAACTACAGAGGAGGCTCTGGATTATGAATTATGGATTACTGATTATGGATTATGGATTGCTATCCAGCATCCAGCATCCAG
>CAZASJ010000045.1:0-24563 GCA_964487735.1 uncultured Bacteroidales bacterium
TTAATAGATAGAAGTGCCATCTATTAGCATACTGCGATTTGCAGGGAGGTCCTTCGACGCCCCGCCAATGGCGGGGCTCCTCATATGACTGTTTGCTTTTCATAATTCCATACTTTTTTCCATACGAATCGTTTTTTTGAGTAATTTTCAATATTGAATGCATTGAAACTGCTGACTCATGATAATACTTTAATTTAATAGACCGTTTTGCCTTTACACCCTGGAGGACAATATTTCTCAGAGTGACGTGTTATCTGAAATGTTTGAAAATCATAACAATTACCTTTATTGCGATGTTGTTACAAATTAAAACGAAAATATATACATGCAGATTTATTTGAGAAGAATTATTATTACTCCATTTCTATTATTAGTCTTCATTTCAACTTCAGCTCAAGAAGTTCAAAAGACAGCGGCATACACAATCGACACAGCCTACCAAAGAATGCTTTTAAAATGGAAGAATGAAGCCATTGAAAAAAGAAAACTTTTAATAGAAGAGTGGGAGAATGCCAATGTTGACTCAGTTTACATAGCCAACTTTAGAAACCTTTATTTTGAAGAAATGCCTGACATCTCCCGCTTCAAAAACCTCAAGGTAATCGAAGGTGGAGGCAACAAGATTACAGTTCTTCAAAAGTCGACTTTTGCAAGTGATAGTTTGAGGAGAGTTGTGTTTCCCTATAATGAGATCAAACGCGTGAAATTCAAATCAAATACAATAATTACATCGGTTGATCTCAGCAACAATAAGCTTAAACGAGTTCCGAGGTCGATCAAAAAACTAAAACAGCTAAGGGAACTTGATTTGTCTGGAAACCAGCTGAAACGAATACCCAGGTTTCTGCGAAAATGTGATAAGCTGCAGGAAATCACCCTCAATAACAACCAGATAGAACTGACAAAGCGATCGGTACGTAACTTAGCTCACATACCTGTTATCCTCCTCGCCGGTAACAAATTAATCGAATTACCGGAAAATATCGACGAGCTTACCGCAGCCCGCAAACTAAACTTTTCAATGAATAAACTATCAGGTTTACCCACTACCTTTGCGAATCTGGATAGCCTTACCAATGTTATATTTTACAAGAATCAATTTTCTGAGATCCCACCGGAAATATTCAAGTTAAAAAACCTTGAAGAACTCGATTTTTATTACAACCAGATATCTGAAATTCCTGATGAAATTAGTGACCTGACAAACCTCAAGCAGCTGTTTCTTTCATTCAACAATATTTCTATCCTGCCTAGAAGTCTGGCAGGGCTAAAAAATCTAAAGTATTTATATATCCATCACAATGAACTTATTATTGTGCCTGATTGGTTTCTTCAACTTTCAAGCCTGGAACGTCTGGATCTTAGTTACAATAAGATAATGGCATTGCCAGACCTATCACAAATAACAACTTTAAAAGAGGTTGATCTTCAGCAAAACCAGCTTGAATCTTTCCCATGGGAGTTACTCGAAAAAGAGAATCTGGATATTCTTCTTATCATAAACAACCCTCTGATCCTGGATGAGGACGAAAGGGAATTTCTGGAAAAATGGGCTTCAGACCAGGACCCCTCGAAGGTATGGCTGGTTTATTGATTTAATATGCTTAATTTCAAACATCAAAGTTCAGATATCAGATTTCCCCTATCTTTGCTCTAATGAAAAAGAAACACCTTCTTTTGTTGTCTCTCTTGTCGGGCTTGCTATTGGCATTATCATGGCCTGGGGATGGTTTTCCGGGTTTGATGTTTATTGCATTTATCCCCATGCTCTATATAGAGGATTTCATCAGCAAAAACAGGCAGAATTTTCATCGCTTCGCGGTCCTGGTATATACTTATCCTGGCTTCCTGCTATGGAATGTGCTTACTACCTATTGGATATGGAATTCTACACCTGGCGGAGCCATTGGAGCTGTTGTGGCTAATTCCTTTTTTATGGCGGTGGTTTTCAGTCTGTACTCTTATACCAAAAAGAATGTTTACGGTAAAAACCATGGCTATTTTATACTTCCGTTTTACTGGATAAGCTTCGAGTATTGGCACCTTAACTGGGACATGAGCTGGCCCTGGCTAAACCTGGGCAATGCATTTGCCAATGTGCCTTCCTGGGTGCAATGGTACGAATACACAGGAACGTTCGGAGGCGCCTTATGGATCATTGTACTTAATATTCTCTTTTATAAGTTTATTAGCCTGGGGTGGAAGAGTACGAAATTAACAAAGGAAAAGCTAATCTGGGGTTCAACAGCTGCCATTGTTCTAATTGTTCCATTTCTTTTATCTGTCAGTGTTTACAATGCTTACAGGGAAGATGACCGACCTGTGGAAGTAATCGTTACCCAGGCGAATATCAATCCTTATACTGAGCAATACAGTCTTCCACCCATTGAGGTGATCGATCGCAATCTTAATCTTATCAGGACTGTGATAGATGATGAAACAGATTTTGTTGTTTGCCCGGAATCATCTATTCAGGAACCCATATGGGAGGATCAGTTCGGTGCCAGTCCAAGCCTGATGCATCTCAAAAAGTTTATTGCTGATTATCCGAATGTCGGACTAATTATTGGTGCTTCTACGTTCAGGGAATTTTTGGAAGGTGAGGAATTAACTGTTGCTGCGCGCAAATTCAGGGATGTAGATGCTTATTATGAAGCATATAATACGGTGTTTTTAATCGATCACCTGGGTGATTTCAAGGTATATCATAAATCGAAGCTTACACCGGGTGTGGAAACCATGCCTTTCCCGGAATATTTAAGTTTTGTGGAAAATTTTGCCATTGATCTGGGGGGTACTGTAGGTAGTCTGGGGATAGATGAAGTAAGAAAAGTATTTACTACTCAGGATGATTCATTGAGGGTGTCAGCAGTGATCTGCTATGAATCCATTTATGGTGAGTTTTTTGCGGAATTTGCCCGTAATGGGGCTGAACTGATCTTCATTGTGACCAACGATGGTTGGTGGGGGCGGACACCCGGCCATAAGCAGCATTTCATTTATGCCCGCCTGAGGGCCATTGAAACCCGAAGGAGCATCGCCCGCTCGGCAAATACTGGTATATCGGCATTTATCAATCAAAGAGGTGATGTTTTGCAGGAATCTGAATATTGGGTTCCGACTGTATTGAAGCAAAGCCTCAATGCCAATGATAAGATTACATTCTACTCCCGCAACGGGGATTATATTGCCCGGATCTCGGCCTTTATTTCAGCAATGTTGCTACTGATCGCCATAAGCATGGGACTCAGGAATCGTAAAAATCTATCAAATTAAATCAGGGTATCAGATTACCCCCCCCAATCCTAAATTCAAAATTTAAAACTCTATACTTTTATTCGTACTTCAGTGCATCTACCGGGCTGGATCTCATTACCCTGAACAGATGGTAGGCAATAGATAACATGATAATTGCGATGGTGATCAGTAGTCCGTAGCCGAAGAACAGGAAGTTGATGGTTACCCTGTATGTGAAGTTCTCGAGCCAATTGTGCATAAGAAACCAACTCACCGGCCAGATAATAATATTTGCGAGAATCCCTAGCTTAAGGAAGCTGGCAGAGAGTTTTACGATGATATCTGATGCTTCTGCTCCCAAAACCTTTCGGATGGCAATTTCACGGGTTCTTTTTTCAATGGTAAAGGCTGCCAGGCCAAAAAGTCCAAGGCAGGAGATGAATATGGCCAGGAAAGTAAAGGTCGCATACAAGCTTTCTTTTCGTTGTTCTTGAATATAAAGATCAGATAGGTCCTTGGTCAGTGAGTGGTATTCGAAAGGGAACCCAGGATTATAATGTTCCCAGGCTTCGCCGAGTTTATCAGCTGCTCTTTTTTCTGCCCCAGGTGCATGCCTGATGATTAGATAGTTGAAATAATTTCCTGATTTGATGACCAGAGGTTCCACAATTTCTCGTAGCGATTTGAAATGAAAATCTTGCATTATACCTATGATTTTGCCCCGTGTATCACCATTTTGAAACCATTTTCCCACAGCATCTGTCAAACCCATATGCCTGGCGGCTGATTCATTTACAACATAATTGTTTGAATCGCTTGATGACTCAAACCAGCGCCCTTCCTTCAGGCTGATTTGCATTGTCTTCTGAAAATCGAAGCTTGTAGTGTAGAAATACAGTAGTTTATCCTTTGTGTCTTCCTTACCCTCCCAGTCATTACTTCCCCACAAATGAATTGTTGTAGTGGGGATGTCAGATGAAATGCTTACATCTGTAATAGAAGGATCAGAAAGCAACATGTTTTTTAAGCCTTCATAATCATCCAGTAAATCAGCCCTGTTAGGAGTGTACAGTAGATTTTGCCTGTTAAATCCCAGATTTTTACTCCTTACTAAATCCAGTTGATCCTTCACCACCAAGGTGGCAATTATAAGCATCACAGAAATACATATCTGAATGATAAACAATAGTTTACGAATTCCTGCCGCACCTCCTTTTTTAGAATAATTTCCTTTTAGTATTGCTGATGACTGAAAGGAAGAAAGATAAAATGCAGGGTATATTCCTGCTATGAATCCTGTTAATATCACCAGGATCAGAAGGAAGATTATACTTTCACCAGGATTTGATTGAAACAAGGAAAGGCTTTTTCCTGTAAATTCATTAAATGTCGGAAGCAGCAATTCTATTAATAAGAGGGAAAAGACCAATGCCAGAAGGGAATAGAGCACTGTTTCTCCAATTAGTTGCCTGATAAGTTGTATCCGGTTGGCCCCAATTACCTTCCTTAATCCGATCTCTTTCGCCCGGCCTGCTGCCTTGGCAGTTGTCAGGTTAATAAAGTTTATGCAGGCAATCAATAAAATAAAGAAGGCGATAATGGTGAAATAATAAACATCATTACTAACCTCTGATTCTGAATCCGCAAGATCGATATCCATATTGGACCGAAGATGAATATCAGTGAGGGGTTGCAGATAAAAGCCTACTGGAACCTCTTCTCCCATCAATTCAGTCATTACTTGATGGACTTTTTGACTCACAGAATCAATATTTGCATCTTTTTCAAGTACAAAATAATTATTGAAGTAAAAATTACCCCAGCTGGCATTGGCTCCCCAGGATTCAAGAATTTCAAGTGGAAGAACAAAATCAAACTTCAGGTGTGAGTTTTCAGGCACATCCTCGAAAACGCCAACGATCATAAAGTTTGCCTTGTTGAAGAGGCGAAGGGTATGTCCGATCGGGTTTTCATTTTCAAAATATTTTGTAGCAATTGACTCACTGACAGCGATGGAGTGAGGGTCCTGCATTAATTGCGACGGGTCTCCCTGTGTTAATTTGAAGCTAAATACATCAAAGAAATTTGAATCCACGAAAACCCTGCTGTCTTCATAATAGGCTCGGACGCTGTTTGTGCTGTCATCAGGGTCTATGGTTACCAGCATATTTTCTGTGCTGGGGCGCAAGGTTGTATAGTTAATGATCTCAGGAATATTCTCCATGAGGTATTTTCCTCCCGGAGCTGGCCCAACCGCAGCCTTGAAAGGTTTCCCTCCCTGATCGGTATATGTAATGAGCCGGCAAATCTGGTCTGACTTGTCATGAAATTTGTCATAGCTAAGCTCATCTTTAACCCATAGCATAATTAGAATAAAAGCGGCCATGCCAATAGCCAGCCCTGAAATGTTGATAAAAAAAAACAATTTGTTTCTTTTAAAATTGCGGAAGCTGATCTTAATAAAATTTCTTACCATGGTATAAATGGATAAATTTATTATTCGTTAAAAATGAATAAACAATCAGGGTGAATCTTGGCTTCATTTGTTTAGAAATAAGACGTTTTCAAGTGATTATAGTTACAATTAGTACCTCCTTTGTTGTACTTATATTCCATGATTATTTTATTGGAATATTTCATGTTTAATATTGGATGCCAGATTACTATAGATCAATTATTTCATGTCTTTTTAGCATCTAATCCTCCCGGTATCTGGTACCAGGTACCCTACTCATATTTCAATGCTTTAACAGGATCCGATAGTGCTGCACGCAGAGCCTGTGAGGCCACCGTGAGCAAAGCGATGGCAAATGATATCAGACTTGCCAGTGGCAGAATCCAAAAGAATTCTTCCCCAGTAATGGCGAAGGCAAAATTATCCAGCCAGGCATCCATAAGCAACCAGGCAGCCGGCCAGGCAATTATATTTGCAATCAATACCCACCTTATAAATTCAAGGGTTAGTTTAAGAACGATATTCATCGTTGACGAGCCCAGTACTTTTCTGATCCCAATCTCTTTGGTTCTTCTTTCAGCGGTATATGAGGCCAATCCCAGCAAGCCTAAGCAGGCAATAAATATAGCTATGATTGCAAAATACATGAACAGAATGCCCATTGCTTTTTCAGAGCCATATAGTTCTTCGAATTGTGAATCAAGCATAAAATAATCGAAGGTGAAAGACTGTTCAATGTCTTCCCATTTAGCTTGAATCTTTTCAATGGCTGTATAAGGGTCTCCTGAATTTAGTCGGATGATCATAAAATTAGGATCATCTGCGTTCATCATGATCAAGGCAGGTTCAACGGCTTCGTGCAATGATTTAAAATGAAAATCTTCCACTACCCCGATGATTTTATGAGGGAAAGCTGTATCACCTCCAAAAGACATCATATGTTTTCCGATAGGATCATCCCATCCGAGTCTTTTCATGAGTGTTTTATTGATAATGATGGTATTGGTATCGCTTGCGTTGACAGGGTCAAAGTCGCGGCCATAGACCAATTGCATTCCCATTGTTTCAATAAAGCCAAAATCACATTCCATATTGTAGATGATCCAGGGTGCTTCTTTGTTGCCACCTTCGGGATAGTACCCTGTACCATTTAGGCTTTTGCCTGGGATGCCTGTTGAAAACGATACATTCTGTACATTGGAAATCCCTGTAATTTCAAGGTCGAATACTTTTATTTTTTCTCTAACTCTTTCAGATCTCAGGGGTATCACTACTACATTTTCTTTATCAAACCCCAGCCTTTTTTCCTGCAGGTAATCCATTTGCATGTATATGATCCCTGTACAAATAATCAGGATGATGGATATGGTGAATTGAAAAACAACCAGCATATTTCGCATATGAGGCTTCTTACTTCCGCTTCGCGTGAAGGTTCCCTTGATGACCGCGATTGGCTTGAATGAGGACATATAAAATGCAGGATAGCTCCCTGCAACAATGCCAACGATCAGAAGCAGAATGATGAGCCCTGTAATCATATAAGGTGTGAAAAGGGTAGCAAATCCCAGTTGTAATCCGGTAAGGTTATTGAACAATGGCAGGGCAAGCTCTACAAATATAAGCGAAAGGATCATGGCCATCAGTGCCAACAACATTGATTCACCAAGGAATTGAGTAATAATCTGTCTGCGTTCAGCACCACATACTTTGCGCATACCAACTTCCCTGGCTCTCCCTGTTGAACGTGCTGTGGCGAGGTTCATAAAGTTGATACAAGCAATAATCAAGGCAAAAAATGCAATGGCACCAAATGTATAGATGTAGGAAATGTCACTGTTTGGCCGGATCTCAGCCATCAGGTTTGAATGTAAGTGAATACTATTTAATTTTTGAAGGTATGGATCGAAGGTAATATTATCGGATTCTGCCAGCTCTTCAATATTCCGGTACATGAAATCAGCAAATTTTGTCTGTACGGTATCAGGGTTCGTATTATCCGCCAATAAAAGGTATGTATAGATTGATAGAGATCCCCAGTCGTTAATATATTCCCTTCCCCATTCCTTGTAAAGAGTATTATAGGAAACCAAACAGTTGAAATCCAGATGAGAGTTCGCTGGCAGATCTTCAATCACAGCGGTTATTCTCAGGTTTATCCGATCATTCATTTTGATCATCTTTCCTACAGGATCTTCACCATAAAAATATCTTTCAGACAATGTTTTGGTCAAAACAATACTATAAGGATGATCCAGGGCTGTTGAAAGTTCTCCCATCAGTCCCTCAAATGAAAAAATATCGAAAAATGTACTGTCTACGTAATAGAGGCCTTCATTATAGAAGCTCTTATCTTCTACTGTGAAAAATACAGCCTGGTTGCTGGGCATGATCCTGTTTTGAGAAATCACTTCTGGCAGGTCCCTCACAAGGGCCTCTCCCATAGGGTTGCTTGTAACCGCTACCTCAAGATAATCTCCTGAAATATTTGCTTTCATTGCCACCCGGTAAACACGGTCCTGATTCTCAAAAAATTTATCGTAACTCAGCTCATGTACAACGTAAAGCATGATCATCATACATGTGGCCAGACCTATGGCCAGGCCTGTTATGTTTATTAAGGTGTATACCTTTTGTCGCGACAGGTTTCTTAAGGCAGTTTTTAAATAGTTTCTTAACATCAGGGGGATATAAGTGTACCGTTATATTGCTAAATGGCTATATGGTTTCATGCTAGTATCGTAATTTCCCTATTCATATTTGATGGCATCGACAGGATTTGCAGATGCGACCTTGATAATGTGGAAACTGATTGTAAGCATCCCTACAATAAGAGCCATTAATCCACCCAGAATAAATGCCAGAACTCCAATGTTTATATGAAAAATAAAGTTTTCCAGCCATCGGTGCATCACATACCATGATATGGGGATGGCCAGGATAAAGGCAATACAGATCAGGATGGCAAACTCACGGCATAAGAGGCTTACGATATTGGTCATGCCGGCTCCCATCACTTTTCTGATGCCTATTTCTTTGGTCCTTTGTTCGGCGATAAAAGAAGAAAGTCCAAGGAGTCCTAGCAATGCGATGAAAATGGTAAGCAAAGTAGCAATCCTGAAAATGATTCCCAGTTTTCTTTCAGAAGTGTACATTTCATCCCACGTTTCTTCCAAAAAGCGGTAATCAAAAGGCCTGTTGGCCCCGAAATCATTCCATTTTTCTTCAATTAAGTCAGTAGTTTCACGAATTTTATCTTTATTGATTCTTACACTGAGGTGGACCTTGTCAAAATCAGCCATAAACATCATTTGCTGCTGCACTCTATTGTGCATGGATTTGAAGTGGTAATTCTCGATTACTCCGATTACTTTCATTTTTCTTCCACCGCTGCCGTCAAGTTCAAACCCCCAGTGAATTTGCTTGCCAATGGGGTTATCCCAACCATAGGCTTCAACGAGGGCTTCATTTACGACAACCGCTTCTTCAGTATCTGTTGACATCTTTTTATCAAAAAACCGGCCTTCTTTTAGTTTTATACCATATACATCTAAATAGTTGTAGTCGACAATGGTTATAATGCTCGACTCATCGATCCATCCCGTATCTTTCTCCATCCTTACAACCTGGATCCAGGTGTTTTCACCGGGTACTCCAATGGAATTTGTAACCCCTAGAATGTCAGGGTTTTGTAATAATTCTTCCTTGAACATTTCGGCTTTCGCTCTGAAAGCAGTGTCTTGAAGTTCAAGGATCATCATATCGTCCATCTCAAAGCCCAGGTCGGTATTTCTCAGGAATGAGAGTTGCTGGGAAACAATAATTGTACAGATGATCATGGCTGTTGCAATAAAGAACTGAAAAGCAACCAGCACCCTTCGCAAAAGACCACTTCCCCCTTTTTTGCTTATACTGCCCTTTACAACTGTGACCGGATCGAAAGATGAGAGATAGAAAGCAGGATAGCTTCCTGCAATGACACCAATTACAGTTGCTACTGCAATGATTCCGATTACAAATTCAGGATTAAGGAAAATGACATAGCTTACGGTTTTATCTGCCAGTAAATTGAATTCCGGCATCAGGAAATAAACTGCAACAGAGGCAATGATAAGTGAAATGTAACTTAACAAAAGAGATTCTCCCATAAATTGTCCGATGAGTTGAGCTCTATGTGCACCTGCAACCTTTCTGATACCTACTTCCCTTGCCCTTTTGGTTGAGCGAGCCGTGGCCATATTCATATAATTTATAGCAGCAATGATCAGGATGAAAAGTGCTACGGCGATAAAGATGTAATTAAAGGCTTTGTTGCCTTTAGGTTCATCAGCTGAGATTTGTGGCGAGAAATGTTGATCCACCAATGGTGTTGTCATCAGATTGTAGCTGGCATTGATCTGATCGCCTATGGGGCGCATGTATTTATCATAAAACTGAGGGAACTTGTCGTGGATTGATTGTATGTCGCTATTTTCATTCAGCATGATATAGGCATAGACACCAATATTCCAAAACCTTCCAGGTTCCAGGCTGTTAAATTCTTCTTCTCCTCCTTCTCTAATGAGTGAAGTAGCAGATAGGAGAGCATCAAATTTAATATGAGTGTTAACAGGAATATCTTCCATCACCCCTGTAACCTTATATTGCCTTCCGGTACCTGATTCAATGATCTGGAACATGGGGTCCTCATCGCCAAAATACTTTTCAGCAATTGATTTTGTGAGTACAATGCTTAATGGCTCTACCAGGCATTTGACCGGGTCTCCCATGATCATGTTGTACGTAAAGACCTGGAAAAAAGTGGAATCGGTAAAATAAAATCGTTCCTCATACGATTCTTTTTCAGCATGTCGGAACAAGGTGTTTCCTGCCCCGGTAAGCCTTACTACAGACTCCACTTCCGGGAATTCTATTTTCAATGCAGGACCCATCGGAATTGGTACAATGGCAAATGTTTCGTGTTTGCCAGCGATGGTAAAATCCGATTCAAGCCGATGTATCCTGGAGGCATTTTCGTGGTATCTGTCATACGACATTTCATCATAAACGTAAAGAAACAGAAAGATGAATGTGATCAGGCCCACGCTAAGCCCAAGGATATTTAGGAATGAATAGAACTTATTCTTGATAACATTCCTGAATGCACTTTTAATATAATTGCTGATCATGGTTGGGTGGCTTTAATACATATTATTTTATGTTTTCGGTGATGATCTGACCGTCAAACAATCTGACTATACGCTGTGCGTATTCTGCATCTCGCTGTGAGTGGGTTACGATGATAATAGTTGTTCCCTCATTGTTAAGGGCTTCGAGCAGGTTCATTACTTCTTCACCATTGGCAGAGTCGAGATTACCGGTGGGTTCATCAGCGAGTATCAGGTGCGGATTGGCCACAACTGCACGTGCCACCGCAACACGCTGCTGCTGTCCACCTGACAACTGCATTGGAAAGTGTTTTTTACGATGGATGATCTGCATCTTTTCCAATACTTCTTCAACACGTTTTTTACGTTGTGAAGCCGGCATGCCCAGATAGATCAATGGCAGCTCAACATTTTCCTGTACATTCAATTCGTCGATGAGGTTAAAACTCTGGAATACAAAACCAATGTTTTTCTTCCTGAGCTTGGCACGTTGACGTTCATTGAGGCTGGCTACTTCCTTGTCGTTGAAAGAATAACTTCCGCCACTGGGATTGTCCAGTAGTCCAAGGATATTTAGCAGTGTAGACTTTCCGCAACCGGAAGGCCCCATAATGGCTACAAATTCACCTTGTTTTACTTGAAAACTTACTTCATTCAGGGCTGTGGTTTCTACCTCATCAGTTCTGAAGATCTTACTTAATTTTTCTGTTTTAATCATTGCTGTGTTATTTGGTTTATTATATAAATTAAGACGATATATGTGATTAATAGTTACATATCCTATTCGTATTTAATGGCATTTACAGGATTTGCCCTGGCTGCTTTATTGGCTTGAAACCCTATTGTGAAAAATGCAATTGCAAAGGAGGCTAGAGCTGCCAAAGCAAAAATCCAAATACCTACTTCTGTGCGGTATGCAAAATCATTCAGCCAGTTTTGTACGAGCAGGTAGGCAGGACCCCAGGCAATTACATTGGAAACGAGAACCAATACCATGAATTCGATCGACAAGGATTTTACAATTGATGGAATGGAAGCTCCCAGAATTTTCCTGATTCCGATCTCTTTTGTCCGTTGTTCTGTAATGTAAGAAACCAGGCCAAAGAGACCCAGGCAGGCGATGATGATAGCAAGCATGGCGAAATATGTAATAATGGTGCCCATATTGGTTTCAGCCCTGTAGAGGTTGTCGTAGAAATTATCCAGAAAGAAGTATGAGAAAGGTAAGGATGGCAGTGCCTCATCCCATGCCCCCTCAATATCTGCAAGTGTTTGCTGAATGTTATCGCTTTGTATGCGAATGATAAGGTACCTGCAATATGGATTGTAAATATGTATCATTAAAGGCTCAACTTCTGTATGCAGTGAGGCATAATGGAAGTTTTCGGCAATGCCTATTATCTTCCCTTCTTTGGGAGGATTAACATTGTACAGGTAGGTAAATTTTGTGCCTATAGGATTTTCAAGTTCCAGCCATTCAACCGCTGCTTCATTCAGGATGAATGCCTCTTGCTCATCCATTTGTATATGTTCATCAAAATCACGCCCGTCCACAAAATTGATCCCAAGCGTTTTGAGTATATTAGCATCTCCCGACATCACACGCATACCAAAACCTTCGCTGAGACTGGAAGCTTCTTCAGCAGAGGATGATGATGGATCAGGCAATGCTACGGTAAGGAATGGAAACCGCTGTCCCGGAACACCTGATACCCTTGCAACTGATTGAACATGAGGATTTTTTTTCAGGTCGTTCTTGAAGGTGATAATTTTATCCTGATAGCTATTGGCCGGAATGCTTACTACTATCAGTTGTTCTTTATTAAAACCCAGTGATTTGTTTTGTATATAAGTTAACTGACGGTATACGGTAATGGTTCCAATGATCAATATCACTGAAATACTAAATTGGGAAATGACCAGGATGCGGCGCAGATATAAGGCTGTTTTGTTTGCTTTTCCGGCGGCCTTTCCGGCGCGTAGAATCTTTAAGGGATCAAGCCTGGCAAGAAAAAGGGAAGGATAGGATCCTGCTATAAATCCTACAATCAGCAGAATGATTATCATCGTGAGAAGTAGCGTAGGATTTTGTAAAACATTTATCGAAAGTTCTTTTCCCGTCAGATGATTAAACCCAGGCAATATCAACTCAACCATAATAAGGGCTGCGACCATGGCTGTGATGCACATAATATATGATTCGGCCATGAACTGGTTAAAAATATTGGCGGGCCGGGCACCCAGTACTTTTCTCATGCCAACTTCCCGCGATCTGCGCGAAGATCGGGCAGTGGCCAGGTTCATATAATTGATGCATGCAATAATGAGGACGAACAATGCAATGGATGAAAATATATATATGTATTTCTTACTGCTGTTAGGTTCAATTTCTTTTTCAGCATGCCCGTTCAGGTGAATATCCGTAATTGCTTGAAAGATCAAAGAGGCTTCGTAATCTTCCATAACACCTGTTGTGTCATTTTCAACATCTAAGCCGTAAAGTTCCCAGATCTGTTCATTTGCTTTGGTCCTTAAGGCATCCAGTGACCTCTGGTCGGATACTCTGATATATGAATAGAATGCACTGGGTCCTTCCTTGGCGACACCATCCCATTTGCTTCTCATGTCATCCATGGATATGGCTATGTTGAAGTGGAAATGAGAATTTACGGGGATGTTCTCAACTATGCCGCTTACTTTATAGGGTGTGTTTTCTATGATCAGGACATTATTCAGTGCTGGTTCATTTCCAAAATACTTAGAGGCGTAATCTTTTGTAAGAACAATTTTTTGTGTTCCTTTCAGGGCATTGTTAGGATCCCCTTCCAGAAGCTTAAATGAAAAAACATTGAAAAAGGATGAATCAGCGATGAGGATATTTTCTTCTGAAAATACCAGAGTGCCGTTTTGTACGATACTTGGCTGATAGCTGAAATGGATTTTAACAGATTGTAAAACTTCAGGAAATCTGCTCTGGAGTGTAGGGATTAGCCCGCCATTTGATGCCGCCCAATGTGAATCTTCTCCCATACCTACCCATCTGGGTTCAACCCTGACAATATTTTGGGCGTCCTCATGGAAGTTGTCGTAGTTAATTTCATCTTGTATGAAAACAAATATTAAAATGCAGGTAGCAAGTCCGAAAGCAAGCCCGAATATATTGATGAAAGCATAGGCTTTTTGCTTTATAATATATCGTAGGCTTATTTTAAGAATATTGCGAATCATCTGATATTTTTATTATTCATGTTTAATTGAGTCAACAGGATTGGCCTTTGCTGCAAACCAGGCTTTCAGGGCTGTGATAATCAGGGCAATGGTCAAAGCAATCAGCGCCGCAAATAAAAACATAACCCAGTGTAAAGATGTACTGTAAGCAAAGTGGCTGAGCCAATCGGAGATTAACAGCCATGACAACAACCAGGCAATCACACTGGCAAGGGAAATCAGCCAGAAAAATTCCACAGAAAGCAGTTTTACGATATGCAGGGTTTCGGCACCCAGGACTTTCCGGATACCTATTTCTCTTGTCCTTTTTTCTGCCATAAACGAAACCAGCCCGAATATTCCTAACCCTGCAATAAAGAGTATGAGTATGGTAAAGATCAGGGACAAAGTGCTCAGATTGTCCTCGTCTGCATAGAGTTTTTTTAATTCTTCATCGAGAAAAGAGAACTCGAAAGGCCGGGTAGGGGCATAATGCATCCACACTTTATTTACGGATTCTATCATTTCCTGTTCACTGCCTTCCTGGTATCGGATTGCAATATATTTAAGAAACCACCTGATCTCACCCGGGTTCTCCTTCATGTTCAGTACAAAGGGGCCTGAAGCTTCATGTAAGGAAGTGGCATGAAAATCATTGATCACACCAATTACTCTTTCTTCACCATTGAGGGATCTGAATTTTTTGCCAATCGCATCTTCATTGCTTTCCCATCCCATGTGCTGAACCATGGATTCGTTGATGAGTATTCCGCTAAAAGGATCGGATGTGTTGGCTTCATTATAATCTCTTCCTGCCATCACTTTGATACCAAATGTTTCAAGAAAATTCCACTGAACAACCAGTGCAGGATAAAACTGCCATTGATTTTCAGGAAATCCTTCAGGACGGAACTCATGGGTGTTATGTGCTGAACCAAAAATATCGTCCATGGCAGTTACACTGAGGATTTTTGAATCCTGCATAAGCTCTTTGCTGAAAGGCTCATAACTTCTTACAATTGGAGTGCGATTTATGGGTATGATCATTATATTTTCCTTGCTGAATCCCAGGTCTGCATTTTTCAGGTATTTAAGCTGGTTAAACACCACCATGGTTCCTATGATGAGGCTGATGGAAATCGTAAATTGGATGACAACAAGTGTTTTTCTCGCTATTCCACTGTTGCGCGTCCTTCCCTCTTTTCCACCCAATACACATAAGGCCTGAAACCCGGAAAGATAAAAAGCGGGGTATATACCTGAGAATACTCCGGTGATCAGACCAAGCAGCAGCAATCCAATTAAATAATTCTGCTGAAGAAGAATGGAAAGATTAAAGTCTTTTCCGGTAAAAGAATTGAAAACCGGAATGGTAAGTTCAACGATGATGATAGCAATAATAAGGGCGATATAGGTTAACATTAATGATTCTCCCATAAATTGAGAGATCAGTCTGCTCTTCGTAATCCCTATTGCTTTTTTAATTCCTATTTCCCTTGCCCTGCTTCCTGAAGTGGCAGTGGACAGATTCATGAAATTTATGGCTGCGATCAATAAAAGGAAAATGGCTATCGAAGAAAGGATGTAAATATACGATCGATTGCTGTTTTGCTCAATTTCATAGTCAAGCCTTGAATTCAGGTGTATATCGGTAAGTGCCTGAAGAAAGAGGCTTACATTGTCCTTCTCGGCATCGTAGAAATATTTTTCAATAAATGCAGGGAATTTTTCTTCAAGCATTTGTGGTGTTGCACCTTTAGCAAGTATCATATAAGTCCAACACGGATTCCATACCCAGGTTTGTGGCAATCTGCCGCCATAAACCGCCTTTACAGATGCCATCGAACCAACAAAATCAAAAATATAATGAGATTGTGTCGGCACATCTTCAATCACACCGTTTACCTTTAGCTGCCCTGCTTCCTCAAACGTCAATATCTTGCCCATGGGGTTTTCGTCCTTGAAATACTTCCTGGCCATGGATTCAGTGATCACCACTGAATTCACCTCATCTAATGCTGTCTCAGGGTCTCCTAAAATAAAATGGTGGGTAAAAATCTCGAAGAAAGTGGAGTCGGCAAAAAAGAACCTGCGCTCATTGAATTTTTGTTCTTCATATTCAACCAGACTGCGCGGTGCCTGGAAATTATAAACCCTGCAAATATTCTCAATCAGGCCGGGATATTCATTTTTCAGTGTGAAGGCAACCGGAAACGGAAGGCTGGCAGAATTTTCGCCCAACCCTTCGAAGTCATACAATTGGGTGATGCGATAAATATCCTCAGACCTCTCATGGTATTTATCATAGGCCAGCTCATCCAAAACGTAGATCATGATGAGGATGAAACTGGCAATACCTATTGCCAGTCCGGTAACATTGATCAGCGAATAAGTCTTGCGCTTAATAAGATACCTTCCGGCAGTCCTGAAGAAATTTATAAGCATAATTGAATATCCTTGTTTTGTCGACGTTCTTATTCAGGGATCCTATAGTATATTTTACTGACTATTTTCCACCCTGAATTAAACTTGTAAAGTGATAGATAGTCGGTAAAGATCTTTTTGCCTCCTTTAAACAGATGTATCTTCGCAACAGCTGCAGATTCTGTAATATCAATGAATTCAAATTCACATGAAGTGATCTCATTTTCCGCCAGTGGTTCAGGTTCTTTGTCCTTCTTCATTTCAGCATATTTGATCCAGTTGTAGATGGGCAATTTCTCTATCATAAATCCCTTAAAAATCAAAAGGTCGAATCCCGGGTAAAACCCTTCACGGGTTGCATCCAGATCGCCTTTGTTTTGGAGGCCGTCAACATAAGCGGTCAATACAAGTTTTTTAATGGTTTCCTTCTCGTTTTCTATATCCTGCGCAAACACAATTGTGCTTATAAAAAGGATAAGGATAAGGCTTGTCAGTTTTTTCATATTACTACAATATTGAATGTTAAGTTTTTTCAGGTATTTATGATGTAGGAGTGTCCTGTTTTCGGCGGAACATCAGTGGTATCTTCTCCTTCGAAGGAGCACCGATCTCCATCAGTTCCCAATCTTTATCATATTCTTCTATTTTCTTTTTGAGAATGGGTACCGGATTACTGGGTTTATCATTGTTCCCTTCCCAGCTGAGTAGTTCTACCCTGTATTGAAGCGTTTTTTTTCTACCATTGATCCTTACTTCAATTTCTATGTTCTGTTTTATGTCCACATCAGGGATTAGTATTACAACTTCTTTCATGATAAATAGTTTTAGGGGTGTATAATATTATTGGGTCAGTCTCTGAATACGAGTTTGTCTTTTCCTCCAAATGATTTATAGGATGAAACAATCACCTTTTCACCCGGGTCGAGCCCGCCCTTCACCTCATAGTATCTTGTGTTCTGCCGGCCGATGCTGATCTCTCGTTTTTCGGCATAGGTTCCTGATGGGTCTACAACGTAGATCCAGTTTCCGCCTGTTTCCTGGAAAAAACCACCTCTTTTCACAATCACCGCATCGCTTGCACTACTGAAGATAACCCTCAGTTGAACAGTTTGTCCACGCTTAATGAGTTCAGGGGAATCTCCTTCAAAAAGCAAGTCCACTTCAAAGGTGCCTGATACAACATCTGTATATATTTTTTTGATTATTAAATTGTATGTTTTTTTATTGAAGTCGAATTCTGCTTCCTGGCCCACAAATACTCTCGATATATAGCGCTCATCAATCCTGGTTTTGAGTTTGAATCCATCCAGCATGTCCATCTGGCCGAGGTGTTCGCCCACCTGTTTGATCTCGCCGATTTCTGCACTGAATGAAGACAATTTCCCATCGGCAGGTGCTTTGATATTGAGGTTGTCAATGGTTTTTCTGAGCAATTCCAGGTTGTCACCCATTCTTAGAATCGATGCATTGATCTGCCTGATCTGTGAATAGGCAAATACCGAATCGAGTTTTTGCAATTCCGAACTTAACTCAAGTTGCCTCTTCAAACCCAGATAATTCCGCTCAGAATCTTCCCATTCCTTCCTTGAGATCACCTGGTTGCTGAACAATTGTTTTTTACGGTCGTAATCAATTTCCGCCTGTTGTAACTGATAGCTAAGCGAAGCAATTTCCTTTTCACGGTTAAACCTGCTTTGTTCAAGTTGTATCTTGGTGTTTTGCAGATTGTTAATGGCATCCAGCATCCTGGTTTCCTGCTCCATGGTATTGAGCTCCATATTGGCATTCATTAATTTCAGGATGGGATCCCCTTTTTTCAGGATTGCTCCATCTTCAACATATACAGCTTCTACAATACCTCCGGTAACTGCATCTATGTAAACTGTGTTTTTAGGATATACAATCCCGTCGGCAGGAATAAACTCCTGAAACTTGTCTTCAATTACAGTGGCAATGCTTAACTGATCCTTGTTAACATATAATCTACTTTGTTTGTCTCTGAAGAAAAGGAGATATAAAATAAAGAACACAAAAGCAGCAATTGCTCCAATTGTTAAAATTCTTTTTGTTGTCCATTTCTTTTTTTGTATTGCTCGGTCCATTTGATTAATATTTGGTTTAACATATTTTAACTAAATCTGTGCCACTCTTCGTAAAGCTCATGTAATAAGGGTGTTGTGGTGGTATTCTAATGACTTGTACACCAATAGTGTTCGCAATCGATCATAAAAATGTACAAATACGAACATTATTTCTAAATTTACATGTCTTTTCAGCTGTCGGTCACTATTTCGTAATAAAGAGGTGTTTATTATCAGGTAGTTATATATTCTTGCACGATAATTGGTTATTTAGGATATCATATAATATAAATTGGGATTATGAATAAAATGGAAGCGAAGGTCCTCATTATCGACGACGACAGGGACGTACTCCTTGCGGCAAAATTATTTCTAAAACAGCATATAAGTATTGTCCATACAGAGGCAAATCCGGAAAACATCCCCGACCTTATGCACAATGAAACATATGATGTTATTTTGCTGGACATGAATTTTTCGAGGGATGCCACCAGTGGAAAAGAAGGTTTTATGTGGCTCAATAAGATTCTGGAGATTGATCCGGCTACTGTTGTTATTTTGATAACCGGTTATGGTGATATCGAATTGGCAGTGCAGGGGATAAAGGAAGGGGCCACAAATTTCCTCTTAAAACCCTGGGATAACAAAAAACTCGTAGCTACTATTACTACATCTCTTCAACTCAGGAAATCCAAGGTTGAACTGGAGAACCTCCGGACAAAGCAGAAGGTAATGATCGCTGATCAGAATAAATCACATCGAACCATTATTGGCGACAGCTCAGCCATGATGAAGGTGCTTGAGACGGTTAGGAAAGTAGCAGCAACGGATGCCAATATTCTGGTACTTGGAGAAAATGGTACGGGAAAAGAACTTATTGCCAGAGCGGTGCATGTGGCATCAACCAGAAAAGATGATGTCTTTATCAGCGTTGACCTGGGGGCCATCACCGAATCGCTTTTTGAGAGCGAACTTTTTGGTTTTAAGAAGGGTGCTTTTACCGATGCTAAAGAAGACCGGGCAGGACGATTTGAAGCAGCGAATAAAGGAACCATATTTCTGGATGAGATTGGCAACCTTTCATTAGGCCTGCAATCCAAATTGCTAAGCGTTCTCCAGAGCAGAAATGTGGTCCGTCTTGGTACCAATAAAGAAATCCCTATAGATGTCCGGTTGATTTGTGCCACCAATATGCCACTCTACCAGATGGTGAATGAGGGTAAATTCCGACAGGATCTGCTCTATCGGATCAATACGGTTGAAATTCATGTTCCTTCACTCCGTGAAAGGCCTGAAGATATTCCTGCCCTGGTTGACTATTTTCTTGAGATTTATTCCAAGAAATATAAGATGCCATCGAAGCGGATGAATACATCTACCCTGAGAAGATTGGAAAAACACAATTGGCCGGGAAATATACGCGAACTGCAGCATGCAGTGGAACGTGCAGTGATCATGAGTGAATCCAATATACTGCAGCCATCTGACTTTTTCCTTTCGCCTGTCGAAGAATCATCATCAGAAGCTGTTACCACAAATAATATGAACCTTGAAGAGACTGAAAAAATGCTTATCAGGAAGGTAGTTGACAAGCATGGGGGAAATATCAGCAAGGCTGCAAAGGAACTCGGACTCACCAGGGCATCACTATATCGGAGGATAGAAAAGTATGGTATTTAGACGCTTTCGGCTTCAGGTTGTGTTGCGATTGATTGTGTTGGCACTATCATTCTCTATTCTTTTTTACCTGGTTGACAAAACAATGTATAATGTTACGGCCATCATCCTTATGGCTTTTATTGTCATTCAGGTAATATTTATGATTCGCTATGTTGAAAGGACGAATCGCAAGCTGAGTGCATTTTTACAAAGTATCCGACACTCGGATTTCTCGAGCTCCTTTTCTGATAAGGGTTTAGGGAAAAGCTTTGAGGACCTCAACAAATCTTTTATGGAGGTAATTGCAGAATTTAAAAAAAGCCGGGCTGAGAAAGAGGAACATTTTAATTACCTGCAAACGGTGGTTCAGCATGTCAGTATCGGAATCATTGTTTATACGCGTAATGGAAGGATTGATATTTTTAATCATGCCATCAAACGACTGCTTAAGGTGCGAAACTTCAGACATATCTCTGAACTTGCATCCTTGAAAAATGAATTTCCAGAAATATTATTGAACCTTAAAGCCGGCGACAAGACCCTTGTAAAGCTTTTTCTGGATGATGAATTGTTGCAGATTTCAGTATATGCAACAGAATTCAGAATGCGTGATGAAGACTATATTCTGGTCAGCCTGCAGGATATCAGTTCCGAACTGGATGCAAAGGAAATCGATTCCTGGCAGAAATTGATCAGGGTGCTAACACATGAGATCACCAACTCCATTACACCTATATCATCCCTTGCATCAACCGTAAGGGAAATGTTGCTTGTGGAAGATGAGGAAAAGGTGCTTCTGAAAACACTGGACGCAGAAGACCTGGAAGGAGTGCAGGGAGCAATAGATACGATTCAGAAAAGAAGCCAGGGATTGTTAAATTTCGTAGAGGTTTATAGAAACCTTACCCGTATTCCCAAACCTAACTTCAGGTATTTTAAGGTTTCAGAAATATTTGAACGTTCCGAGCGATTGCTTAAACCCAGAATGATCGAATTGGGTATTCAATGTTCAAGCAAGGTGTTCCCCCCTGATCTGATGATTACGGCTGATCCCGATCTAATTGACCAGGTGGTAATCAATCTTTTACTCAATTCGCTGGATGCTGTAAAAGGAGTTGATAATCCCAGGATCAGCATCCTGGCCACGATGGGGGGAGCCAATCGTACCGTGATTGAGATCACCGATAATGGTGTGGGAATAAAGCCTGACATACTGGATAAGATATTTATGCCTTTCTTTACTTCAAAGAAACATGGTTCTGGCATTGGCCTGAGCCTTTCACGACAAATTATGCACTTACATAAAGGTTCCATTACCGTTAGATCAAAACCTGGTATGGGAACAACTTTCACACTAACATTTTAACAATGTCTAAAGAAGCTAAAACCAACAAAAATGAAATTCATCCACTTCTGAAAAAGCGCTGGAGTCCCAGAGCCTTCGAGGATAGGGCTGTTGAAATTGAGAAACTCAAAAATGTTTTGGAGGCTGCCCGTTGGTCGCCTTCTGCCTCTAACATTCAGCCCTGGATATTTTTTCCTGGACTGAAAGACGATGAGACTTATAATAAGATATTTGAATCAATGGTCGAGTTTAATCAGATGTGGGCAAAAGGAGTCCCTGTATTGATTCTTAATTGTGGCAAAATCACTAATGGGGATGGCGACCCCAATACTGCATGGCAATACGATACAGGCCAGGCAGTGGCCCATATGAGCCTCCAGGCCATGGAGGAGGGGTTATATGTTCATCAGATGGCGGGTTTTGATACCCAAAAAGCGGCAGAGCTCTTCAATCTTCCTGATGATGTAAAAGCATTCTCGATCACTGCCCTGGGATATATTGGTGATCCCTCTATTTTGCATCCACGCATGCAAAAATCTGAACTTGCTGATAGAGAACGCAAAGAAATGGATACCTTTGTGTTTTCAAAAGAGTTTGGCCATACTTTCGATTTAATCTGATATCGGCCACACATATTAATTTGAGCAAGAATGAGATCTATAGCCCCCTATATTATAATTGTGCTTGTTTTGTCGCTGTTTTCCTGCGGCAGCAGCAACAAGCCTGCTGAAAATAAGACCGAGGAAGTTGTTGAGCAGGTTATTGTCCCTGACTTTAATGCCGATTCTGCTTATTCTTACATTGAAGTGCAGCTGGCCTTCGGACCGCGTGTGCCGGGCAGCGATGCACATACCCAATGTGCACGCTACCTTGAAAATAAAATGAAAGACTATGCGGATACGGTAATTGTACAGGCTTTCAAAGCCAGGGCTTTTAATGGTGAGGTACTCAGAGGAAAGAATATAATTGCAAGCTTTGATCCTGAAAATAAAAAAAGAATGCTGCTATCAGCACATTGGGACTCCAGGCCCTTTGCCGACCATGACCCTGATGTAGAAGTTCACAATATCCCTATTGATGGAGCCAATGATGGAGCCAGCGGCGTGGGTGTTCTAATTGAAATGGCAAGGCAATTCAGTATGCAGTCACCCTCAATTGGTGTGGATATTATCCTTTTCGACCTGGAAGATTATGGCCCTCCGCAGGGAGCCCAGAACTATGCAGGAGAAGATTTCTGGGGTCTTGGATCCCAATTTTGGTCGAACAATCCGCACAAAACAAATTATCGTGCACGCTATGGAATCTTACTTGATATGGTTGGCGTAAAGGATGCTACTTTCATGCAGGAAGGATTTTCAATGATGTATGCTCCCACCAAAGTGAAAAAGGTTTGGGACATGGCTGAGAAACTTGGTTATGAGAAACATTTCCCCAGGGAGAAAGGCGGTTACATTACCGATGATCATTATTATGTTAATACCATCATAGATATTCCGACGATCAACATCATTCACCTGAACCCAGAATCAATAAACGGAAGTTTCTTCCCGCACTGGCATACCCTGAACGATAATCTTGATCACATTGATAAAAACACACTTGGGATTGTTGGTGAAGTGGTCTTGAGTGTTGTATTTCATGAATAAATCCGGTACTCTTTACTGTCTGCTTAATCTGCAGTTACAGGAGTTCGTTTGCCAGGTTGGCAAGATCTGATCTTTCTCCTTTTTCCAGTCGAACATGCGCATAGATCTCATGATGCTTTATCTTATCGATCAGGTAGGAAAGGCCGTTACTCTGTGAATCAAGATAGGGTGTGTCGATCTGGTAAATATCACCGGTGAAAATGATCTTGGTATTCTCCCCGGCACGGGTGATAATGGTTTTTACCTCATGCGGAGTAAGGTTCTGTGCTTCATCCACGATAAAACAAACATTTGAAATACTGCGTCCACGGATGTAAGCCAGTGGAGTGATCACCAGTTTTTCCTGTTCCAGGGCATCACTGATCTTTTTAAATTCTCTGTCTTTGTCATTGAACTGATTCTGGATAAACTTCAGGTTATCCCAGAGTGGTTCCATATACGGGTCAAGCTTGGAGTTTATGTCTCCGGGTAGGTACCCGATATCTTTATTGCTCAGCGGGACGATAGGCCTGGCCAGATAGATCTGTTTGAAATTTCTTTTCTGGTCAAGCGCACCGGCCAGGGCCAGCAAGGTTTTCCCTGTTCCGGCTATTCCCTGAAGTGTAACAAGTTTTACCTTTGTGTTGGTAATAGCATGAAGTGCAAAAACTTGTTCCGCATTCCTGGGATTGATGCGGTATGCAGGAGTTTTCTCAAGCCGCTCAATTCTTTCCAGTACCGGGTTGTAGAAAACAAGTGCAGATGTACGGTTGTTCTTAAGTATAAAATAATGGTTTGGGATAGGGTCTTTAATGCCCAGGTCTTCAGGCATGCAAAAGCCGGTATTATATACATCATCGATCACCTCTCTGGAAAGTCCTTCAATTAAGGTATGCCCGGTGTATAACGAATCTACATCCTTGATCTTTCCTGTTTCAAAATCTTCAGCAGGGATATTGAGTGCCTTAGCTTTAAGCCGCAGATTTATATCTTTACTTACCAGTACCACCTTCTTCTCTGGGTGCTCCTCACACATGGTAAGGGTAGCATTCAGGATGCGATGGTCGGCAGTGTTCTCGCCAAACACTTTTGTAGCATCCAATGAATCGGCACGCTCCATCATGATCACTTTGAAATGCCCGTGTTTGGGCCTGTCGATGGGGATCCAGTTTTGCAGCGAATTGTTTTGCGACAACTTATCCATGATCCGGATGAACTCCCGGGTTTCAAAGTTTTTTGTTTCATTTCCCTTTTTGAAATAATCAAGCTCTTCCAGCACGGTGATCGGAATGGCTACATCATTGTCTTCAAAACTGTATATCGCATTATGGTTATACAGTATAACGGATGTGTCAAGTACAAAAATCTTTAATTGCTTTTTCTTTC
>CAZASJ010000046.1:0-24180 GCA_964487735.1 uncultured Bacteroidales bacterium
TAAACAGGATTATAACGGGGGATTTCGCCGTCAGGGCGGGAGAGGGGCTGCTCTTCCAGTTTCAGAAGCAATATTTTGAACAGCGGTAAAAATAATATTAATCACCGAATTATGGAACCTGGCGGAAATGGATGAAACACTAATATTATTTTGAATATCAAGGACAATGCCCTTAATGATCTCAGAGGTATCAATGGCTCCGTCCATTTTAAAGGGGTAGGCTCCTTTTTCTTCATGATTTATGACACTCTCAAGCCGCATGGGCGCCTCGGCATGGAAGCTGGCATAATTGCCCAAACCGCATAAGGCAGCAACTGCATCGAACAAGCGTCCTGCAGATGAGGTCATGGGTGTATTGATGCTAAGTTTCAGGGCTTGTTTCACAATTTCTACTGCTTCCGTATTAATGTTTTCAAGGAATGGCAATTGGGGGTAATCTTTTCCGTAGGCTTTGATCAGGTAGGATATTCCCATACGCCATGGTTCTTTTGTAGCTTTATCTCCTCCGGGCATGGCTACGTAATCAAACCAATATTTCCTTTCAAAATCAAGCAGGTCACAAACAAAGAATTCCCCTCCCCATATATTATTGTCTGTACCCAGCCCGACTCCGTCGAAACTGATGCCAATAACTTTTTCATCAACGCCATGCTCGGCCATACAGGATGCAAGATGGGCATGGTGGTGCTGTACTGCCACTCTTTTTAATCCTGTTTCCGACGCATATCTGCTGGAAAGGTAGTCGGGGTGAAGATCATGTACAACCAATTCAGTTTGCATCCTGAACAGCTTACTGAACCTTCGGGCCGATTCATTAAAAAATTCAAGGGTTTCGGCATTCTTCAGGTCTCCAATATGCTGGCTTAGTATGGCCTGATTTCCTTTTCCTATACAAAAGCAGTTCACCAATTCCGCACCACAGGCAAAGATCCCGTCAACATTTAAGTTTAGTTTAACAGCCTGTGGAGCCCATGAGCGCGACCTTCGGATTAGTCTTGCCTTGTTTCCTATGATCCTGACCACGGAATCGTCGGCTCTGTTATGAATGTCTCTGTTATTGATCAGCACTGCATCAGCAATTGGCCCCAGTACTTCAAGAGCTTCCTGGTTGCTGATGATTATGGGCTCATCGGAAATATTGCCACTTGTGAGAACGATCACATCTCTATTGAGATACTCAAACAACAAATGATGAAGGGGAAGATAAGGGAGCATACCACCAATGGTATCAAAGCCAACGCTTACCCCCGGGGAGAGTTTTTTGTGTGACTGCAAGAGTGTAATCGGCCGTTGCCAGCCAGTCAAGACCTTTTCTTCAGTTTCACTGATCACTGCATATTTTTTAGCGGCATGGATGTCCCGGAACATCACAGCAAATGGTTTCCCATCCCTGTTTTTTGCACGTCTGAGATTTTGAATGCTTTCTTCATTGAAGGCATCACATGAAAGGTGAAAACCGCCGAGGCCTTTCATAGCGACTATCTTTCCTTCTTCGATATGCCTGGCAATGCGCTTTAGTATTTCACCGAGGCCTTTTATTTCAATCCCATCTTCTACAAGTATGTATTCCGGCCCGCAATGGTTACACGCAATGGGTTGCGCATGGAACCTTCGGTTGAGAATGTCTTTGTATTCTTCCCTGCAGATAGCACACATCGGAAATGGAGCCATCGTAGTCATGGGACGATCATAAGGCAGGCCGCGGATGATTGTGAACCTTGGGCCACAATTTGTACAGTTAATAAATGGATAGGCTATCCGATGATCTTGGGTTTTCATATCGTTCAAACAATCATCGCATACTGCAATATCGGGACTTACATCTGTAATGGCATCTGAAGTATCTTCACTCTTTTTAATAAAGAATGTCTCAAAATTTTCCACAGAGGCTCTTTTTGTTGAAATGCGATGGATATTTGATGCTTGGGGTGCCTCTGATTCTATGGCTGAAATAAAATCGTCTATTTCGTTTTTTGGTCCTTCGATATGGATCTTTACACCTTCATTGCTGTTTTCGACCCATCCGCTCAGCTTGCGGGTATGGGCAATCCTGTAAATGAAAGGCCTGAATCCTACTCCCTGCACAAGTCCTGTAATATGTATTTTAATTGCTTCAGCCATTTGAAAATCCCTGAGAATTGACAGGGCAAAAATACTCTTTTATCCTTGTACCGAACGTCAATTTTAAAAGCAATTTCAATGATATTGATCTTATTCTTATGTTTGAATATTCAATTGAAATTATAAATTTGTCAATTTCTAAATAATATTCAGATATCATGGGGAATGATCTTCCGAGGAATACAGTGGTTCGCTTAAGTCAGTACCGCAGGCTGTTGGAGAAATATAAATATATGGATGAACCGTTTATTTTTTCACACGACCTGGCCAGGATGCTGGATTTGAAACCTGTGAATGTAAGGCATGATTTTATGCTTCTTGGAATGTCGGGCGATAGAAGGAAAGGGTATAGCATAACCTCATTGCTGGGAAAAATTGCTGAAAGGATCGATTGCTGTGAGCGTAAGGTAATCCTTGTGGGCCTGGGGCGCCTGGGGATGTCTCTTGCAGCTTATTTGAGTGAAACACATACCGAACTGGAAATAAAAGCAGCATTTGACGTAGATCCTGACAAGATTAATCGCTCATGTGAAGGCATTCCTTGCTATAGTATATCCGATCTGGGTACGTATATAGAAAATAATAATATCTTAACTGCGGTGCTGACGATCCCACCTGAGGATATAAATCACATCCTTCCCATCCTTATTGATGCAGGCGTAAAGGGGATTCTGAATTATACTTCAGAAACATTGCAAGTCCCTGAAGGTATAGTGGTTAGAAATGTAGACATTGTCACCTTTCTTGAAGAAATAAATTATTTCATTAAACCGGCCCCTGAAAGTATCTAGGAAACTGCATATAAGTTATTGATACTCTGTATCCTTTCATTCCTTCCAATTTGAAATCGTTCTAAATTTTCAAGCTTTATTGTCCTTTCAAAAAAACAGATTATTTTTGCGTTGTTAATTCTTTAACAAATAAAAAATTAATTCAAAAACGCATTACTAAAGTGTTGATTTTATGAAAGATAAAGTGCAAAACATCATCAGGAATTACCGTGATGACAGAACGCGTTTGATGGATATCCTCCTCGATGTCCAGGCGGAGTTCAAATGTATTCCGGCTGAAGCCGTCAAGACGATAGCCGGACAATTGAACATGTCAAGGGTTGATGTAGAGCAGACTTTGTCGTTTTATCACTTTTTTACCACAGAGCCAACAGGGAAATACACCGTTTACCTGAACGACAGTGTGGTGGCAAAAATGAAGGGGAGTGATAAGATTGCCAAAGCATTTGAAGAAGAAACCGGTACCAAATTCGGAACTGTTAGTCAAGACGGATTGGTTGGTTTATTCGAAACTGCTGATATTGGTATGAACGACCAGGAGCCTGCGGCCCTTATTAATGGAATTCCTTTTACAAATCTCACCAGCTCGAAAGTAAAAGAGCTTGTAGCCGGGTTCAAAGCCGGAAAAGATGTAAAAGACATGGTTGGACCAGCCGGAGACGGTAAAAACGCTGACAAGCGGATCATGTCAATGGTTAATAACAATTGCCAGAAGCAATCAGGTGCAATACTTTGCCTCGATTATGAAGTTGGTTCTGCTCTGAAAAGGGCTGTCAATGTCACTCGTGAGGCTGTGATTGAAACCGTTAAAAACTCCAACCTTCGTGGTCGGGGTGGTGCAGGCTTTCCTGCCGGGTTAAAATGGGACTTTTGCCGCAAATCAAAAGGCGATGTAAATTATCTCGTTTGCAATGCGGATGAAGGTGAACCGGGTACGTTTAAAGACCGTGTACTCCTCACAGAAATGCCTGAGCAATTGTTTGAAGGTATGGCGATTGCCGGTTATGCTATCAAGGCCAAAGAAGGTATTCTTTACCTCAGGGCCGAGTATGACTATATCAAAAAATACCTTGAAGATGTTTTGCAAAAAATGAGAAATGACAACCTTTTGGGCAATAAAATTCTTGGCGTTGAAGGTTTCGATTTTGATATTCGCATCCAGATGGGAGCAGGTGCTTACGTCTGTGGTGAGGAATCAGCCCTGATCGAGTCGATGGAAGGAAAACGTGGCGAACCACGCAATCGTCCACCCTTCCCGGTACAGGTCGGATATCTTAATAAGCCCACTGTGGTTAACAATGTTGAAACACTCAGTACTGTTGTGAAGATCATGCTTCATGGTGCTGACTGGTTCAAAGCAATCGGTACAAGGGAATCAGCAGGTACCAAGGTGCTAAGCATCTCAGGCGACTGCAAAAACCCGGGCGTTTATGAAATAGAATACGGAATGACTGTCAATGCCATGCTTGAAATGGTGGGCGCAAGCTCAGTCCAGGCAGTGCAGGTGGCCGGTCCTTCAGGAGTATGCATTGGTCCTGACAAATTCAATCAAACCATTTCTTTCGAGGAACTTCCCACGGGAGGTGCTATGATCGTGATCGGAAAAGACCGTGATCTGCTGAAAGAGGTTGTATTGAATTACATGGACTTCTTTATTGATGAATCATGCAGTTCATGTGCTCCTTGTCGCTCACTAACCGTGATCCTGAAAAATAAGCTCATTAAGCTTATGAATGGTTTTGGTACTATGAAAGATATCGACGAATTGTACGAATGGAGCAAGTACATGAAACAGGCCAACCGTTGTGGACTGGGACAAACTGCTGCCAACCCGATCATGACAACGATCGATAACTTTCGTCCATTGTATGAAGCATTGGTTAAGACCGATGACGAATACGTATCAGAATTTAATATGGACAAAGCGGTTGAAGCTTCCTGTAAATATGTTGACAGGGTACCTAACGTACATTAATCTTATTTAAGAATCTGAAAGACTTAGTAATATGAACGACAAGATCAAAATAATCATAGATGGTAAAGAATGCTATGCTGATGCGGGCACCAGCATTATTGATGCCGCTAAAGAAAATGGCATCTACATACCGTCGCTTTGTCATGTTGAAGGCATTAAGCCTGCCGGTTCCTGCCGCATATGCAATGTACAGGTTAACGGAAGAAATATGACAGCATGCAGCACACCGGTTGCAGAAGGGATGAACATCCTGAGCAATATTGATGAACTGGAAGAAATGAGGAAAGCCATTGTAGAAGTGATGTTCGTGGCTGGAAACCATTTCTGTCCTGCTTGTGAAAAAAGCGGGAATTGTGAACTTCAGGCACTCGGATATCGCTATAAAATGATGGTACCCCGTTTTCCGTACGAATTTCCGGAAAAGGGTGTGAATGCCGACAGCACATACATCTATCATGACAGAAACCGTTGCATTATGTGCAAACGCTGTGTACGCGGAGTTATGAAAGATGGTAAACACGTTTTTGCTTTTCAAAGCAGGGGCGGTGAAAACCTCCATATTGAAATTGATACCGAACTGGCATCCACACTGACTGAAGCAGAAGCTCAGGCAGCAATGGATATTTGTCCTGTTGGTGCAATTCTCAAGAAAGAGCGTGGTTATTATGAGCCTATCGGAGAGCGTAAGTTTGATAAAACGCCCATTGGTAGCGAAATTGAAAATAAATAATTAAAGGAGACCAGATAATGAGCAAACCAGTAGTAGCAACAACATCTCTGGCCGGCTGTTTCGGATGTCATATGTCACTTCTCGACATTGATGAAAGGATCCTGGAACTGATCGAGCTGGTTGAATTCAATAAATCTCCGATTGATGATATCAAAACATTTACAAAGCAATGTGACATTGGCCTGATCGAAGGTGGATGCTGCAACAGCGAAAATGTGCATGTTTTGAAGGAATTCCGGAAGAATTGTAAAATACTCGTTTCTTCGGGTGAATGAGCCATTATGCGTGGCTTACCTGCGCTCAGAAACGGTATCCCGGTAGAAGAATGTATCCGTGAAGCCTATCTCGATGGGCCAACCGTTGGATTGAACAAGGAAAAAATTCTGCCAAATGATGATGAATTGCCAATGATACTTGATAAGGTATATCCCTGCCACGAGATCGTGAAGATCGACTATTACCTGCCGGGATGCCCCCCAAGGGCCGACCTCATCTGGAATGCACTTATTGCATTAGTAACAGGTGATGAATTGAAATTACCTTATGAAGTAGTTAAATTTGATTAAAAGGAGACCTTAATATGGCACAGAAAATAACCATAGAACCGGTAACCCGCGTGGAAGGTCACGGCAAGGTTACCATACACCTGGACGACCAGAACAATGTTTCTCAAACCAGGCTGCATATCGTAGAATTCAGGGGATTTGAACGTTTCGTACAGGGCCGTCCTTACTGGGAAGCCCCCGTACTCGTCCAACGCCTTTGTGGAATATGTCCGGTTAGTCACCACCTTGCAGCAGCCAAAGCGCTTGACGTAATTGTGGGAGCAGGTACTGGCGACGGACTTACACCTACAGGCGAAAAAATGCGTCGATTGATGCATTACGGACAAATGTTCCAGTCACATGCACTTCACTTCTTCCACCTTGTTTCTCCCGACCTTCTTTTTGGTATCGACGGAGATCCGGCTATCAGGAATGTGATCGGTGTTGCACTGATGCATAAAGACCTGGCAGTACAGGGTGTAATGATGCGTAAATATGGACAAGAGATCATCCGTGCAACGGCGGGTAAAAAGATCCACGGAACAGGAGCGATCCCGGGTGGCATCAACAGGCATCTTGATCCGGCTGAAAAAGAATCATTCCTGAATGGTCCTGATCCGCTCAACATTGAGCAGATGATCACATGGGCTCAGGGAGCACTCGATTTCTTTAAAGGCTATTATGCTGCAAACAAAGATTTCATTGATAATTTTGCACAGTTCCCATCAAATCACCTCAGCCTTGTCCGTAAGGATGGTGCACTTGATCTTTATCATGGTGTGCTGAGAGCGGTTGATACTGATGGAAACAGAATCCTTGATGATGTAGATTATCAGGATTATCGTGAGTATATCGAAGAAGAAGTACGTTCATGGAGCTACATGAAATTCCCTTACCTCAAACATCTTGGAAAAGAAAAAGGTTGGTACAGGGTTGGACCTCTGGCACGTTTGAATACCTGTGACTTTATTCCTACACCTCTTGCACAGAAAGAGTTTGAGATCTATAAAGCACTCACACACGGCAAGCCAAACAATATGTGTATGCATTTCCATTATGCAAGGTTGATCGAAACATTGCATTCTGCGGAAATGATCAAGGAACTCCTGAATGATCCTGATCTCCTCGAAGGTGATCGCGTGATTAAAGGAACCAAGCAGGAAGAAGGCGTTGGCCTTATTGAAGCACCTCGTGGAACACTCTTCCATCATTACAGGGTGAACGAAAAAGACCAGATCACCATGGCAAACCTCATCGTTTCCACAACCAACAACAACGAACCTATGAACCAATCAGTGAATAGGGTTGCTAAAAGTTGGATGAACGGACAAACTGAGATTACTGAGCCAATGATGAATGCAGTAGAGGTGGCCATCAGGGCATACGACCCATGCCTGAGTTGTGCTACACATGCGCTCGGAAAAATGCCATTGGAAGTGGCTCTTTATGATGCTTCTAATAACTTGATTGATAAAAAGAGGACCTAGGAACCGTTGAAAATATTAATATACGGATACGGAAATCCGGGCAGACAAGATGATGGCCTCGGAAATGCCTTCGTTAACAGGATTCGTGAATGGGTAGCTATTGAAGGATTGCAAGATTTTTCTTTCGATAGCAATTATCAGCTGAATATTGAAGATGCTGATGCTATTTCGGACAAGGACCTTGTGATCTTTGCGGATGCTTCAGAAGAGAAAATTGAAGACTTCTGTCTGAGCAAAGTCGATGGCACTTCCAAGGTTTCATTTACCAGTCATGCAGCGTCTCCTGGTTATATTGTAAAATTATGTGAAGAATTATTCAACAAAAAACCGCTTGTTTTGTTACTACACATAAAAGGTTACGAATGGGAATTTAAAGAAGGGATCAGTGAAAAGGCTGCGGCCAACCTCAATGCATCTCTTATTTACATGAAGAAAAAACTTCTTCATCCTGAAGGATTCCTGAAACCAAACTTGAAATTTTGTTAATCAACTAATTAACCCTAGTAAAATGGATTTGAAAACTCATTATATGGGATTAGAGCTTAAAAATCCCATCATTGTTAGTAGCTCAAAACTTACCAGTACTATTGATAACATTCGCAAGTGTGCCGATCAGGGTGCGGGGGCAATTGTATTAAAATCATTGTTTGAAGAACAACTTCTGGCTGATGCTGATAAGTTGATGGACAGGGATGAGAAGTATTTCTGGTACCCTGAAGCCGTAGACTATATCAATGAACATTCGAAGAATTATGGCGTAAAGGAATACCTGGAACTCCTGGGCGAAGCCAAGAAGTATACAACCATACCAATATTTGCGAGCATCAATTGTACCAGCGCCAACGAATGGCCAAAATTTGCCAAAACACTGGAAGAAGCAGGAGCTGATGGTATTGAACTGAATATTGCAATCATCCCGATGACTGGCGATATCAGCAGTATTGAAGTAGAAGACATGTACGTTGAGATCATCAAAGAGGTGAAGAAACATACAAGCTTACCTATCTCAGTGAAATTCGGGCCACTCTTTACAAATCCTGTAAATATTATTCAGCGAATGGATGAAGCCGGAGCCGATGCACTGGTTATTTTTAATCGTTTTTATCGTCCTGATATTAATATACATTCCGAAACGGTTGTGCACAATAATATTTTAAGCGGACCTGAAGAAATGACGCAATCCCTTCGTTGGGTTTCCCTTCTTTCAGATAAGGTAAAATGTGATGTGGCTGCCAATACCGGAATTCATGATGCTGAAGGCGTCATCAAACAACTCCTTGGTGGAGCAGATGCAACACAAATATGTTCAACACTTTATAGTAATGGAATCAGTTACATTGATACCATATTAAGTGATCTGAAAGCCTGGATGGAAGAACATAACTATGATTCCATATCTGATTTTAAGGGAAAGGTTGCCCGCGATAATGAGCATGCAGCCGCTTTCACAAGGGTACAGTTCATGAAGAGGAATTTTTAATAAGTACCTGAAAATATATTTTGTACTTGATATCAAAGCCGGCTTTTTTTAAAGGCCGGCTTTTTAATGTTTTGGAAGTTAGGGGATTAGGATATGATCTTCTTCTACCAGTCCGTTTTCCCCTATCCTGTATCCGAGTGAATTTCTGCCTGTTTTAACTATTTCCTGACCCTCACATGCTGATATACCGGTCCATTTGCAGTTTTTACAATGGTTGGTCCCGTTTATTTGAACACCCCAGCACTCGTCATGCGATAATTTGGAGGTATCGATCCGTTTCATAGCAATGCTTTTTGCAAATTTATTAAGATTTTATATTAAATCAAATTAAATATGATTAATAAATAATTCCTTGTGGCTTGCCACGATGGTTCCTTATACTCTCCTCTAAATTTCAGGGGAGATGTCAGTCGAATAACTGGCAGAGGGGTAAAATAATTTGGTGAAATACCCCTTGCTTGGCTACAAGGATAGTCAAATTAAGAATTCCTTGAATTCTGATAAATAATCGTTTTTACTTTAAATCGTAGAAAAGAACCAGAAAATCCCGATTCCGATTGCGGTAAGGCCTCCAATGAGCCTTACGAGCTGGAAGATTCTTGGGTTTTTGACGGCGGCTGAACGTTGTCCGATAAAGCCAAGTACCGCCGCATACGTAATCATGGCAGCTAAGGTGCCAATGGCAAAACCACTCAGGTAGAGAACCGAGTCGGTCATGGTGGGCAATGCAAGAGTGGGTATCAATAATACGAGATGTGAAACTCCTGCAAAACCATGAAGTGTTCCTACACCAAGAGCAGCCAGGTTGTTTTGCCGGATTACTTTATTGTGTGAATGGGTATGCCCGTCTTCCGGATCATGTGGATGGCTGTGATCATGTGGGTGTGCATGAATGTGTACATGGGGTTCAGGTTCATTGTGATAATGAGGATGTTTGTGTTTTGGGATTCGCTTATAAAAAACCTTGATGATTGCCCAAACGCCAATCCCAATCAACACTATGCCCACGATCTGTTCGCTGTAGCGCGAAATGGCTTCAATAGGTATGAACTCCTTAAATAATAAGAAAAGCATACCAATCAGCAGCATTCCTGCAATATGTCCCAATCCCCAAAATAGTCCTACACTCCATGAGCGCTTCTTATTTTCAATGGCCAATGGTGTAACGGCGGCCAAATGATCAGGACCTGTGATTACATGCAATGAACTTGCAAGAATTCCTAAGAAGAGTTGTATCATTCTATCAGATTTTATTTATGGTAAAAATATTATTTCGGTCTAATTCCAGCCAGTATTTTATGGCCAACTCACGTATACATTTCCAATAAGCTTGCGTTCCAAGTCCATATTCCATGATCGCCTCATGAACATCAGTACGAATGATATCAACATATTGCTTCTTCAATGAGACTTTGATCTTTCGGTTTTTAAAGATAAATATTGCTGCTGGCTGTGGATCACTGCATTCTGATGATTGAATGAGTCCATGTCCAAGGGTTGATCCTGTGCTGACCTGCAACCCATCATTCATACAACTTATAGGAGGTGATAATCCTGCCAATGAATGGATTTTTAAATCATCCAAGCCTATATTGAAGTATTCCCGAACCCTGATTCCCATCTTCATTCCAATTAATGAATAGATCCCTAAATGACCATGAAGTTCATTGGTCAGAATTCCTGCTCTCCATTCCGGCAGGCCATGCCTGGAAATAATGTCTTGAATGTGTGGAGTTATATCCTCAGCAAAATAATGTTCATCTGAAGGAATTTGACTGAATACTTTATAATCGGGTGTTTTTTCTTTTAGTGCATTTAGATATGTATAGACAAGAGAATCAGGATTCATAGGAACAATGAAATCCAATGAAACATATTCCGCTTTGCTTTGTATGGTAAATTTATCTGGTTCCAGCAAGTAAAGTGCGGCATAATCGTCCCACATATGTTCACGTCCGTAATCCAAATTGTCTTTAACATAGATTGAAAGATGAATGCCTGAAAGATGTTGGGCATATCTTGAGGGGATGCCAGCTACTTGATTCCAATATGCATCATCCATCAAAAGTGAATTCTTATTGAAGTCACTTATGACTGCAATGGGCACTTGTTCATTCATCAAGAAGCTGAAATCTTCAGGTGATAATTTATAGTTAAATCCACTTACGATATCTTTACCTTCGTTGAACCATATTATCCTTTCGGTTTTTTTTGAAAAATCAATAAAGCTATGTTGCATTGTCGCAACAACTTTCAGCGAAGCGAGGCAAACCAGGGTAATCTTTTCATCCTCATCAAGGTATATCTGCTGCAAAAAGTGTTCATTATTTTCAGTTGGTGAATCAGTTCCTGATTTTCCCCATGCTAATTGCATCAGTTTTTCCCTAATGGCCGGAATAGAATCAAGAAACTCCATTCCTATACCTACTGGGATGCCTTCATGATGAAATTCTGCCAGTAAGGACCGAACTTTAAGGGCTGTTTGCTGAGGTGCAAGTATTCCATCAGAGCAATGAATGCCAATAACTTCTACTTCTTTTGCTGCCAGGAGCAATGTGATTGAACGTAGGTCATCAAGGCCTCCATCTGTATCTATGATCACATGATATTTTGCTTTTCCGGAATGGGATTGAACCCCAAGCGATAGAAGCATCAGAAGAACAAATAGTATTTTTTTTATAAGGTATTTCATTTTGCAGATTGAAATTTGATATCGAGGCCACCCAGGAATACAATGCCTGGCATCGGATAACCATAATTAATTTCATATTGTGTATTCAACAGATTATCGCCACTGAGCCAAAGATTCATGAATGGCAAAACCTGGTATGATATCCTGGTATTTAACATATAGTAGTTTTCAGTTATGTCAGGGGATGTTCTTGTGTAAAGTCCATGAATATACATTCCACTCAATTTGAATATCAGTTTTTTATAATGGAAGCGCCCGGCAAGGAACCATTGATGATTTGGTGCCCCTGGTATTGACCTGTCCATATGCAACCAACTGTAATTGCTTTCAATTCCCAGGAAACTTAGCGGATCCCATGAACCGGCAAGCTCAAGGCCATAGTGTTTAAAATTACCTGTATTTTCATATCTGACATTTGGATACATGCCAATGCTTTGGATCAGGTTGTCACCATATTGATAGTAAGCGGTAATTTCAAATTGCAGATCAACTTTTGGGATGGCTCCGAGGAAACTTCCTTCATAGCACCACATCTTTTCAGGATTCAAATCCGGATTGGCAGCTTCCCACATAAAGAGTTCCCGTATTGTGGGATACCTGAATCCTTTACTGACAGATGCTTTAAGGATGTTGTTGCTGTTCAGAAGGTAATTTAAACCAAATTGTGGAACCCATTCATTTCCGGATATACTTTGATGGTTCAGACGCAGTCCGGCAGTAAGGATCCACTTTTCCCTGAGTGTTTGACGCATCATTGCATATCCACCAAGTTCAAAGAGGCTGGTATCTGCAAAAATGATACCCTGGCCTGAAAATGCTTCGGAGTTTTCTGCTTTCCCACCATAGTTCTTGAAGTCGAAGCCGGCTGAAATACTATTTCCTTTGAAGGCAACAAATGATTCGTAAACTGAAAACCCATAATTATAGTCACTTGAAAGAAAACCATCATAGATCTTATGCCTTCCTGAATTATAAAAAACCTTCATGGATCCCTCTATCCTGGAGAAAGAATTCTCAAGGCTAAGGCTAAACATATCACGAAATACATCAATCCAATGTTTTCTGTCTAAGTAACTTGAATCATTCGTGTTTACCGGGCCCGGGTCCTCCGTTTGAAATGAAGAAATACTTCCATCTGCCGTTAATTTAAAATGTCCTCCCAGGGCCTTGCTTATTTTTAAATATCCATTTGTGATATTGAAGGAGGAATTTTCTCTATGTCCTGCTGTTTCATCATGGTTGATGGATGTAAAAACCTCAAAGCCCTTGTTCTTATATCCAACATTTCCCATTAATTTCCAGGTACTGTAAGACCCATATGACATCCTGGCCTGTGCTCCGATACCATCTTGATGTTGTTGTTTGCTTATGATATTTATGACACCTGCCATGGCATTTGATCCATACATCATTGAGGCCGGGCCCCGGATGACTTCAACTTTTTCTGCATCCGAGGAAACATAAGAGTCCGGCAAAGGATGCCCAAATAATCCCATATATTGAGGCACTCCATCTATTAAAACCAGGATCCCCGTATTTGGATTCCCACCCACTCCACGTATACTGATCTTTCCGGCAGCGCCACCCGCAAGGCCAAATCCGGTAACTCCTCTTTCCGTGACAAATACACCCGGGACATGTTCATTGATAACGGGCAGAAGGGCTGATTCCCTGCTTTCTTCAAGCGTTTGCTTTGCTACAACTGAAATGGCAGGAGAAACATCTTTTCGGGCGATTTTTGTTCCTGTAGCGGTTATTATGGCCTCATTGGCCAGGTAGACCTGCTCCTGCATTTCAAAATCATAGCAGCATTCTTGCTCTGATACCACAATGCTTTCGGTAATGGTGGCAAACCCAACATGGCTAATGGATAATTCATAGGTTCCGAAAGGAATGTTTGTCAAACGGTATTTGCCTTCAAAATCACTTATGGCGATTTGTCTGAGTTCATTCAGGATGATGTGTGCCCCGGGGAGTGCTTGTTTGTCATTGGCACCAGATATTACACCTTTCACATTTGCAGTTTGTGAGATTGCGTAATACTGAACAAATAGCATTGTTGAACACAGGATGATAAACCTAATAATCATATGATCTAATTTTTGACCTTAGTCTATGATAGAGGTTACTAATTTCCCATGCTTCACCCCCTTAATAGCAATCAGGCGGTCGGCAAGCAATATTAATTCATTGGATTTGCCTTTAAGGGAGATGGTTTCCAGACAATTATGATGATCAAGATGTACATGCTGAACAGCCAGGATCAGGTGATGGAAATCATGTTGAATATCGGTTGACTTTTTCTGGAGATCAGGCTTATGGTGATCATATACAAGGACGATGGCTCCGGCAACTTCTTTGTTTCCCTCCCATTTATCGTAGACCGTATTGTTTTTGATCAGATGCCTGATAGCCTGCGACCTGTTTGGAAATTGTTGCTTGATAACGATGTTATCAAGATCATTCAGGTAATCTTCTTCAAGAGAAACACCAAATCTTTTTAAACTCATAGTAACATCAATTATTTAAAGGTGACACGCAAAGATATAGAATAATTTATTCGGTAATTAGCAGGGGGTTAATTTGAAAGGTTTCTAAACAAAAGCTGCGTATTTTTACACTCTTATGTATGAAGCAATACTTTGTTTAAAAATATTATCTTGCACAAAAGATTGGAATTCATGAATCGATACTTCATTAAACTTGCATACAACGGTGCTGCATACCATGGCTGGCAATGGCAGGAAAATGCGATTACGGTTCAACAGGTATTGGAAGAATCCCTGAGCGTGATTTTTGGGACTAAGATTGAGATCATCGGGGCCGGACGCACTGATACCGGGGTGCATGCCACAGCGTTTTATGCTCACTTCAGTCATGAAATTGATTTTAACAAAGAAGATTTAGGCACCAAGGTTTTTAAATTGAATAGTTTCTTGCCAAAGGATATTTACATCTACGATATCTTCAAAGTGAAGGAGGATGCGCATGCACGTTTCGATGCCATTTCACGTACTTATGAGTACATGATTACTACAAGAAGAGATCCCTTCAGAAATGAACTTGCCTGGTTTGCTTTCGGAAACCTGGATGTGGAGCGAATGAATAAAGGAGCGGCTGAGTTGCTGAATTATACTGATTTTACAAGTTTTTCGAAATTGCATACCCAGGTGAAGACCAATAATTGTGTCATTATGGAGGCTGGCTGGAAGAAAGAGGATCACCTGCTTATTTTCAAAATTAGGGCAGATCGATTTCTAAGAAATATGGTTCGTGCGATCGTGGGCACTCTTGTGGATCTTGGCAGAGGCAAGGCAGATGTCAATGAACTGAAAAGGATCATTGAAGCCAAAGACCGTGGAGAAGCCGGGCTTTCGGTGCCTGCACATGGCTTGTACCTGACAAATGTTGAATATCCTGAGGATATCAGGGATTCTTCTACTTGTTAATAATGATCTTCCTGACGTTTATCCCTTCTGCGCTTCTGAGGGTGCAGAAATACATTCCCTGAGGACTGGCTGATAGGTTTGCTGTAATTATTCCTGACTTTGTATTTGAGATGGTTTCAGTATAAACAATACTTCCCCTTATGTCGAAGATGTTAAGTTCAATGTTTTCTGCATTCTCAAAGGAGTAATTTATATTGAATTGACCGGAAGAGGGATTGGGATAAACTTCAAAGAAGCTTTCGATTTGTGGTTCAAAAATGTCCACTGCCAGCCCCACTGTAAATTCCTTTTGTGTGAATTTCCCAAAATCAGGATTGAAATAATGCAGTGTTTCTCCATCAAGGTCCTTGAAGAAAAGGTAACCACTTCCCTGACTATTGGCCCAAAATGAAATTCCGTTATCTCCTGAATCATGCAGGATAAAAGTATAGCATCCGTCGCTGAGATATACCGTATCTTCATAGGTGGTCTCATTTTCAAAATCATCTTTTGAAAACACTACATTTCCTTCAGTATCTATGATTTCGTAGTAATTCTGATAGGCCACTTTATTTGTCTTCATCTTGATGATGAATTCTGACGGATATTCCTGTGTTAGCTGAAAATTCGTTTTAATGGTATTATTAAGCACATATTGATCTGTTCCGTCATTTGGATTTTCTACACTTATGGTAAATGTATTGTTTCCATTCTGCCATCCCGTCCAGTCAATGGGATCAAGCACAACATATTCTTTTTCAAGGAATCCCAAAATTCCTTCCCACTGGAAGGTTTGCATGATGCCACTTTGCGGACCATATATGATATCAAGACTGAATAGGGTATCAGAACCTGTATTTTGGATAATAATTTCCGGCCGGCTGCATAATGGGTTATACCGGCCGTGTCTTTTGTACGAATTCGGGCTGATTACTTCATCTATGGCTGCATCAAGTGTAAAATTCGGCCCCGAATAGCTTACAAAATAGGACGAAACACTGTAGGCACCATATTGATCGTATTCACAATTATAATCAAGGATCACTGAATCAGCCTGAATGAAGGGCGTGATCTCCCAGTTGCGTTCCGTAACTTTAGCACCCGGGCACCAACCAGCCCTGTCGTAGATCCAGGTGCCCCCCTGTGGGTAAAGAGGGTTATCGGCGCATTCATCAATAATTTCCCATTCATATTGTTTGACATTGTTGATATCGATCCAATGCGTCTTTTGACAAAATTCTGCACAATTGGTGGCATTGTCAAACTCATGCCCGGAGGTGGTTACTTTCAGATTAAACATTTCTGCTTCCGGGTCAAGATAAACAGTCCTGGCAGGAACATTTTCATCGAAACTATTTAAAGACCAGTATCCTTGCCACATCTTCTCAATGTTAACAACATCGCGGGGCGGGGTCCCTTCAATCATATAGAATTTCAGATCAAGCAATTCCTGGAAATTGCCTGCTTTCAGGTGAACTGTATCCTTCAGGAATTGCCTGAAATCCGAAACGTCATAAACCCATGTGAACCCGTCACCGAGGCTAAGGCCATTACCGTAGGGAGTAATGAACCTGCCCAATTCATAACTTTCAAGTACTTCGTATTGAAGGTAGTATGGTGATTCTATTTTATAAAGAATATGGTCGGGATCAACAAGGGTAGAATCGATAGCCTGGGCTCCCTCATCAAAAACGAAATTATTGTAATAATGCGGCCATTTATTCAGGGTGTCAGTCGGCTGAGTCGGGTTATTGAAATCTTCATACATGACGATCATCAGTTGGTTGTGGGGAATTGTATCAACCTTAACCACCGAATCCAGGCTCATGGGATCGTAATTTCCACTTTCAAAGGTGATAAGTGGACGGTCGGCCAATTGCTCGAAATTCATGATCCTCTTTTTCCCTTCATATTGTTTCCATTCGGGGTATCCATAGAGTGAGGCTGAAACACCAAAGCTACTATTGTCAAGGGTCTCAAATCCAGCACCTTCATTGAATTGAAAATGTGCAAGCAGATTCCCATAGGCAGGGTGTGAAGGATCTATTTCTTTGCCCATCCATTCCATGATAGTAGCCTGGTCCAGTGCAGTATTGAAGATGCAGATCTCGTCCAGAAATCCTTCATAATTGCTGCTTCCATTTCCATTGCTTCCAATTTTAAAGCTGCTGATCCCATCCAGTAATTTGTTTTTGCCTGTGCCTGTATGGTATGGAGTTCCATCGAGGTAAATCCACATTTTTTGGGTATTCACATCTTTTGTAAAAGCCCAATAATGCCAGCTTCCTTTGTATATATCAGGGGTGCTTCCCTTATAGATGCGGTCGTAATCACCATCGGTTCCGCAATCCCAGTAAACGCTCCCATTGCTCCATGGCAGATGTATATTTAAAACACGCTGGCCTTCGTCATTGAATGCTTCCAGTGCTGAATTATTCACTGGTTGCCTCCAGTTTCCGTAAGCCCAGAAACTGATCGTTATGGCGCTGTCAAGGACTGCTACACCATCAACCGGAACCTCTAAAAAATCTCCCTGGTTGAAATACAAACTGTAGTTGTTATTGTGTGAAGCAATGGCTGATTTGAATGTGCTTGGAGCTGCATCCAGATCAATAGGATCAGCATTGCCGTCATCTTCATAGCTGATATCGACAATTATATTGGACATTCCATCCCAGTTAAATGGAAATGCAAAAGGAATTATTTGCCAGCCGGCATTGCTAAGTTCAAGGTCTTTTTCATAAACCGTTTCCAGATTGTCTTTTACGAGTGAAGAAGGTGTCAGACTGTCCAATTCTGATAATGACAACCTTAATGTGAATTTGTTAAGTTTGCTTCCAGGGCTGGATACAGACAGCTGGATACCTGTAATGTCACCGGCAGTCATTCCTGCTGAAATCAGTTCATCTGATTTAAATAGATATTGTTGCCGTCCGGTATTGCTTAATTGGGGTTGGTTTAGCGGGACTAAGGAGGATGCTGCCCCAATTGTGACGGAGGCCAGTGGATTGGTGGCATTGCTGTATTCAAGCCATGCTCTGTATTTCCATGATACATCATCCATGTACATAAAAGAATCAGGAGATGCGCCGGCGGCAATAAAGTTTGGATGATAATACAGATTTGAATCATAAACTCCTGTATGATCGTAGAGATAAGTATGCGTGGTATAGTCCCATTCACCACATGCCGGACTCTGCGTAGGATCGCATTTCAGAGTATAATACATCAATATTTTATGGAATTGGATGGTATCCGAAGGAAAGACAAAAAAACCTTCCCTGGGTGCATTCCATCCAGGGTTAACAGGGGTGCTGAAATCAATGGTTTGAACTACGATGGTATCGCCTTCATCAGCAAATAGAAGGTTGCCACAAAGGACCAGAATGAGGAAACTGAGTTTTTTTATCATACGATAGGATAAGTAAAAGCGTATTTAAAGAAATAAAAGGCACAAACGCCAGAGTATACAAGCTTTAGAAACGTTCCGGTCAGAAAGCCGATAAATGAACCAATAGCTGCTATGAATGATTCTTTTGAATCACGGCCTCCCGTTGCTTCACCAATATAGGCACCCACAAATGGCCCCAGAATAATACCAAAAACACCAAAAGGTCCAAGTACCACGATCGATGGTAATACAAATATGCCAAATATGAGTCCAATCGTACTTCCCCAGACACCCCGTTTGCTTCCTCCGAATTTCTTGGTTCCGTATATCGGAACAACATAATCCAGCACAGTAACAAGGACCATAATACCTGCCAATGTCCAGAGCGTGTCAGACATCATTCTTGGCGGGTCCATGAATTGAAGTAATATCAATGAAACAAATGCGATGGCTTGCCCGGGCAGCACAGGAAGGATGCAACCGACAAAACCAACCAGTAGTAAAATGATGCCAACAATTAAGAGAAAGAGATCCATTCCTTACGATTTTTAAACAAAAATATGAATATAAGGTGATGCTTCGGAAAATATGAGTTGATTAATTTGCTTTCCGGTAAAAATAACCGATTGTTTTTCAATGTGGTCGTCGTGTAAGCTTTCCCGAAGGCACGACTATTGGATAAACAGGTGAATTGCCATCAATATCACGTCTTAAAGATTTAACCCTCTTTCGACAAGGGCCATACCTTGTTGCCAGGGCACATCAATAGGATTAAGGGAGCAATATTTCTGATAGCTGATTAAGGATACTTGTGGCTTTCCCTTTAAGAAAGATATCTGTAACTCTTTGTGTATAATTTGACTCTTCCGTATTAACCTCAATGATGGTAGCACCATTTTCTTTGGCTAATTGAGGTATTTGGCTGGCAGGCATTACTTCTCCCGTGGTGCCAATAATAATAAATACATCCGATCTTCTTGCAGCTTCAATGGATGCCTGAAATGCTTCTGTAGGAATTCCTTCACCGAAAAAGATAAAATCAGGCTTCAGGAGTCCGCCTGTGGCTGGATGAATGGGAGGGAGGGCATTCAGATCGGCATATTCAACAGCTAAATGCTCACCTGTTTTTGTGCAGATCAGATTGCGGCAATTGCCATGAAATTCATGCACGATCATATTGCCGGCATCCTGATGAAGATTATCTATGTTTTGTGTAATGATTTCCTTTAGATAGCCGGCTTTTTCCATTTCTCCAAGAACCTCATGGGCTCGATTAGGACTTGCTTTATCAAAGGTATCGAAGAAGACCTCCATGATCATTTTCCAGGATTCAGCGGGATGTTGAAGAAAATACTGGATTTCCAATAGTTTGGGGTCATACTTATCCCATAGGCCATCCGCCCCGCGAAAAGGAGGTATCCCACTTTCCACAGATATGCCCGCCCCCGTAAAGGCTGTTACATATGAAGCGTTCCTGATGATGCCTGCCGCTTCCCGGATTTTGGAATCTAGATTTTGCATCAGACTTATTTAGTTTTTTTTGTATTAAAATAGAAGTATAAATAAAAAAGCAAACCACTGACAAATAGTGGAATACATACTGCCAGAACAAGGGGCAATTCCGATAGGTCGTTCTGGTAAAAGTATGAAAGTGCAGCAATGAAACTTATAAACATCAGGATCAATCCACCTTCGTATTCCCTGTGCCAGGCAAAAACATATCCCAGAATCAGGAATCCCAGTATGGATGTGTCGGCCGTAGTATTGGGGTTTTCAATATTCAGCAAGTCAGGAAATACCTTTACAAATAAATATCCAAGGTATACAAGGATGCCTCCGATTCCGGCTATCCTGGCATATGTTCTGAGTTGTGTGCTATGATCGTGCATTCACCGAAAATCTTATTGTTATTGATCGTTTTCTTTTTGCTTCATTTTTTGATAGAGCTTCTCAGACCAGAGGCCCAGCAACAAGCCCAAACCAACACCAATGCCGGCCCCCAATGGGAAATTACCAAATATTCTGCCTCCGATGAGCGCTCCGATGCCAATTCCTATCACGATCCACATGAAGAAAAATGGCTTCCTCTTTTTAGTCTTTTTTTCCATGTTAATTCTTTGACGGTAAAAATAGTCAAAATGATCATGTCATTTTCTAACTGATTTTCTTTTTCTTCGGAACCTCATAATCAGGGGAATGGAATAATTCTTAAATTTGAGAAATCAGCTTACAATGATGAAAAACTGGCGTGATATAACATATCTGGAAAAGGGAGACAATGTGCAGAAAAAGGTGCTTTCTGCAATTGTCAGTGTCAGGGTGATGGAATTGTTGAAGGCCTTTGATCCTATACTGGCCGGTACCTATCCAATTGGTATTTATGTGCCTGGCAGTGACATTGATATCGTTTGCAATTTTGCTGATGATGAGGCCTTTATCGATAAACTGGAACAAAGCTATGCTTCCATGCCGGCTTTCGCGATAAAAACAAAGAAAATCCGATCGGTAAAGAGCGTCATCGCCAGGTTTTTATTTGATGGCTTTGTATTTGAGATTTTTGGTCAGGCCATACCAACAGAAAAACAGTTTGCTTATCGACATATGCTCATCGAATATGAGATTCTGGAACAGAACGATAGCCGCTTCAGAGAAGAGATTATTTACTTAAAGCAAAAAGGCCTCTCAACCGAAGAAGCCTTTGCAATGAAGTTGGGTATTGAAGGAGATCCTTACACGGGCTTGCTGGAATATTTTCTGTCAATAACATAAAAAAACCCGGGCAAGCCCGGGTTCTCATAGTAATCGTTAAGGAATGCCTTACACCCGGTACCCGGTACCCGGCACCCGGCACCTATTTTATAACATGCACATCCATTTGAGGGAAAGGAATATTCAGTCCTTCCTTAGCGAATGTTTTGTATACTTTTTCATTCATGTCGAAGAATATGCCCCAGTAATCAGCACCTGCCGACCATACCCTGACAACAATGTTTACTGAACTGTCAGCCAATTCCGAAAGGGCAATAAATGGCTCAGGATCTTTAAGGATCCTTGGATCAGCTGCGATCAGTTCGAGTAAAACTTTTTTTGCTTTATCAAAATCATCACCGTAAGCGATTCCAAATGTAAAGTCAACCCTTCTGGTCTCCATGGCAGAGAAATTTGTAAGGGAAGAATTTGACAATTGGGCATTTGGAATGATGATAAGCTTATTGTCGGGTGTATTCATGATGGTTGTAAAGATTTTGATCTCTTTAACGCTTCCCATATGTCCGGCACCGTCGATAAAGTCACCTACTTTGTAAGGCTTAAATAGCAGGATCATCACTCCACCTGCAAAGTTTTGCAAGGTTCCCGTTAAGGCCAGGCCAACGGCAAGACCTGCAGCACCCAATATGGCAACAAATGAGGTTGCTTCAATGCCTACCATACCCATAACGCTCACAAAGAGCATTACTTTCAGCAATACAGAAAGAATGCTTTTGAGGAATCCCTGCAGTGAAGGATCCATGTCGCGTTTGCGAAACATTTTACCGGCACCTTTTGTGATCAGGCTGATCACCCAGAGACCAAGGATTAGTACTATGAGTGCACCCAGTACATTGGGGCCGTAAGAATAAGCAAATTCTGAGATCTTTTCCCAGTTCATTGTGAATAATAACATTTTTTTTGGTTTAAATTTAACAATCAGGTTTACGTCTCTATTGGGAAGATGATGTACTGAAAAATCAGCAATCATCTTTCACCATGCTCAACAATTTAGCATGAACATTGTTCAATCAAAAAAAATATCAGAATTAATGACTATTTAAGCCATTTATCCAGCCAGTTGAAAAAGGTGCGTTGCCACAGTATACCGTTTTGGGGTGATAGTACCCAGTGGTTTTCATCCGGGAAGAAGAGGAATTCGGCCGGAACACCTCTCAAAACAGCTGCATTGAATGCACTCATTCCCTGGGTGTAGGTAATCCTGTAATCCAGTTCACCGTGAATGATAAGAATGGGGGTATCCCATTTATCAATAAATTTATGTGGCGAATTCGCATATGACTTCATAGCTACTTTATTTTCTTTTTCCCAGAAAGCACCGCCAAGGTCCCAATTGACAAACCACATTTCTTCCGTTTCCAGGTACTGGGATTCAAAATTGAACATGCCATCATGGGCAATGAATGCGCTAAAGCGTTTATCGTGATTGCCGGCTAGCCAGAATACGGAAAAACCGCCATAGCTGGCACCTATGGCGCCCAGCTTCTCATTGTCAACAAATGGTTCTTTTGCCACGGCATCAATAGCTGCCAGGTAGTCTTTCATGTTCTGGCCTCCATAATCCCCGCTGATCTGTTCATTCCATGCCTGTCCGAATCCAGGTACGCCTCTTCGGTTTGGCGCTACGATGATATATCCGTTGGCTGCCATCATCTGGAAATTCCAGCGATACGACCAGAACTGGCTGACCATACTTTGAGGCCCGCCCTGGCAATAGAGCAGGGTAGGGTATTTCTTGGCAGGATCGAAATGAGGGGGGTAAATCACCCAGGTAAGCATGTCTTTCCCATCGGTGGTTTTGATCCATCTTTTTTCAACTTTTGCCATAGTGATCTGATCCAGCAATTCTTTGTTGGTGAAAGAAATTTGTTCGGCCATGCCATCAGCCGGATGAACGGCAAATATTTCAGTCGGCATCGACATTGATTGCCTGGTCGTGATAAGCTTTTCGTCGGCAATAGCCACAGAACCATAGTTGTGAATGCCTTGTGTTACCTGCTTAAAATTGCCGGAGGCGATGTTTAGCTTGAATATCTCATATGAACCTAGATGAGCACTGATGAAATAAATATCCTCATTTCCATCCCATGCATAGCCCGTTGCATTTTGATCAAAATCCTCTGATAAATTTTTCCTTGAGCTGGTTTCTGTATCATAAAGGATCATTCTTACCTTATCTGATTCATAGCCATCTCTTTCCATGCTCTCCCATGCGATCATTTTTCCGTTAGGAGAAAAAACAGGAGCTACATCAAATCCCATCATGCCTTCTGATATGTTAAGGGTGTTTCCATCCTCTAACCCATACAAGTAAATATCTGAATTTGTGGAAACAGAATAGTCCATCCCGCTTTTCTTTTTGCATGTGTATGCGATGGTCTTGCTGTCGGGGCTCCAGCTGATTTGTTCCATTCCGCCAAATGGACTGAGGGGTGCACCCCATGGCTCACCTTCCATGATATCCATATGGTTTGAGAGCGTATTTCCATTATAATCAGCTGTAAAGATGTGGCTATAGCTATCTACCCAATGATCCCAGTGCCTGTACATCAGGTCTGTGTTGATCCTTCCGCTTGCCTCAGGTAGGCCTTCATACAATTTATTAAATGGGTTTTCGATCAAAACCTCTTTCAGGTAAAGGATCTCCATTTTTCACTTAAAAAAGATTTATCACTCAAAACATAATAGTGTTAACAATTTTGTTTTGAGTCAGTTGGGAATATCCTGTATTTGAGTTAACCACACTTACATTAACTCAAAACAGGAGGACC
>CAZASJ010000047.1:0-21120 GCA_964487735.1 uncultured Bacteroidales bacterium
TGTGAGCACCACCGCCATGGACTCATGGTTATGTGGTTTATCTGATTTTATTTCGGATGCTTTTTGCCGTCCAACACCATTGTCTTCCACCTCATAAAGAATATATCCGTTTTCCTTACTGATCCTGACCATAACACTACCTCCATTTTCCTTATTCCTGATTCCATGTTCAATGGCATTTTCGATAAATGGCTGGGACAGCATGGGCGGGATCTCGGTAAGTTCTATGTCAAGGTTTTCATCCACCTCAAGTGCATATTCCAGCTTATCTTCCAGGCGCAATTGCTGCAATTCGAGATATTGCTCTATGGTGCTTATTTCATCCCTGAGGGAGATCAATTCCTTGCGGGAATTGTTCAGGATTCCACGCATGAGCTTTGCAAAGGTGGCCAGGTATTTAGCAGCGGATAGCGAATCCTTGCTGAAGATATAATGCTGTATGTTGGTCAGACTATTAAAAATAAAATGAGGGTTCATCTGCGAGCGGAACAATTGCTGCTGGTTGATCAGTGTTTTTTGCTCATTTCGGATTTGAATCTGGCGAATAAAGAGGACGGCAAAAAGCAGGATGATGATCAGGATACCGCCAAGACTGATGATCGCATATTTTGAGCGGGCTGCCCTCAGAATGTTTAGCTCATTTTCCTGTGCAAGCTGGGTAATTTGCAGTTGCTGTTGCTGATGTTCGTGAAAGGCCTGCATCTCAGCCAGCTGGTGGTGTGCTTCAAGTGAAAAAACAGCGTCGTGCAGAAGAATGTATTCATGAAGGTATTGATTTGCAATGGCATTCTTCCCCTGCTTTTCATAGATACCGGCCATGAAAAGGGCTGCATCCGACTGAATCTGAAGCATTCCCATTGAGGAAGCATGTGAGTAAGATTCTTTATAAGCCGCCAATGCATTTTCGGTCTCGCCAACCTTGGCATAAACATGCCCTAGTTGCAAATATATTTCCGGAAGTTCCCGCGTAAATCCGTCTTCGAGATAAATCGCAAGCGCTGTTTCCAGTTCGTTCCTTGCCAGATCGTATTGCCCCTCTCGGAAATAGAGGTTTCCAAGGCCTGCTTTGGCTTTCGCCATGAGAGGCCTGTTATCAATTTCAACTGCCAGCGACTGCGAAAGCCGGTAATGATATAATGCCGAATCAGGCAAGCCTGCCCGCTGAAAAGCCATCCCCCGGTAGTACTCAATAATTGTCATCCCCCTATTGTAGGATACATTTTCACACAATTGCCAAGCGGAATCATAATACAGGAATGCGTCACCATATTTATCCCATTCGGCAAATACCTTACCCAGGATGAGATAGGTTTCTGATCTGCTTTCGATATACTGCGCCCGACGCCTGGGATCAGTCTTACCGTCACTGAAAGTATATTTCCATTGCAAAGATTCCTGCAGCATGTTAACGGCTTGCAGGTAATTCCCCTTTAAGCGCTCCATTTCAGCCATTTCGTCGAGACACATACCCACCCCCAGGGAATCGGCAATGCACTTGCGAAGTTCAAATGACTTTTCGAAATACTCCTGCGCCAAGTCCAAATCGCCCTGTTCGCGGTATATGGTTCCTATATAACAGTACTGGTTGGGGACATTCATATTTAGTTCGGTGATCCCGTAATCAGAAAAACGCTTCAGGGCAAGTTGCCTGTAAAACAAAGCAGAATCAAGCTTACCCCAGTGCTGGTATACACGGGCGATATTCGATGCCTGCTGGGCATGATATACCTTATTCTTTCCTGACTTCATTATTATGGCTCCGTATATCGAATCCGCTTCACGAAAATGGGATAATGCCAATCTATAATTACCACCCGTCATATAAGCATAAGCAAGTATACGGGCATATGAAGCAAGTGAGGCTGACCTGCCTTCCGGACAATTTTTAATGATAAGATATGCATCTTTAATAGCACTCATGGAGGCTCCCTGGTTCCCCATCTGCATGTAGAGTATTCCAAGGTCGTTGTAGGTACTCGCCAGGTTTCCACATTTGATCGAACGGGAAGTCAGCTTCATGGCCTCTTTGAAGTACCACATGGCCGAATCATACATTTCAAGCCCCCTGTATGCTATTGAATAAACACGCATGCTGGCTGCCATCAATACAGAATCCCGCGGTGATGGAAGTTCACTGGAAAATTTAAAAGCCTCCGCTGCATAAGGCATGGCCTCCCTGAAGAAACCTGCCTTCGCAAGTTCACGTCCGATATTATGGCTGCAGACGGCTATTGATTCGGTATCACCCAATTCCTTTGATAATTCAAGGGCCTCATGGATTAATGACCAGTACAGATCATTTGATCCAGTCATTCCATTGGTAAGAATTTGTGATGCAAAACCGCGCAGAGCCATTATTTTTTCCCGGCCCTGGGATGTGTCGACCATGTACTGCATACTGTCAATGAATTCGAGATCGCGGGGGGTCTGTGCCACTGAAGCTGAAGACAGCAGGAATATCACGGCAAGCAAAACGCCAGGTCCCTTAAGCGCAGCTTTGTGAAGGAAGGAAAGAATATTTATTATATATCTCAAATCTATTCTGTGAGTTTACCCAGCAAATTGATCAGTTGCTCCCTTTTTCGGGATGCGACCGGCACTTTCATCTCGTCTGTTAATACCAAATAACCGCCGTCTTCTTTCTCAAACCGTTCCACCATATGAAGGTTAACAAGAAAGGATTTATGTACCCTAAAAAAGCCATATTCTCTAAACAGAGCTTCGTACTCTGAGAGCGGTTTAGATACCAGCACCTTTTGACCGGCATCCGTATAAAACCGGGTATAGCCGCCATCCGCTTCACAATAGCATACATTGCTTAGCATGACGAGATGAATGTTTTCAGCTGTCTTTAGCAGTATTTTCCTATCATGCATATCTCTATTGGAAAGGCCTTCCTTCAAAAGAGCCAGCTGGGTTTCATTTGCTATGTTGAGCTGTGTTTTGGCATTATTCACGGCTGTGATCAGCTCCTCAGGATCAATCGGTTTCACAATATAATCCAGGGCGGAAAACTTAATGGCCTTAAGTGCATATTCCTGAAATGCTGTGATAAAAATGATTTTAAAATCGATCTTCTCAAACTTTTCCAGCAAATCAAAGCCACTGCCATCACCCATTTTTATATCCAGCAACACCAGATCAGGATTCATATCCAGTATCCTCTGATATCCCTCTTCAACACCCGAAGCCTCAGCAATAAGGCCAATATCATTGCAATAGGTTTTGATGATCTTTGCGACCATCATCCGGATCTTGGATTCATCATCAATAATGAGAACACGTAACATGATTGGTGAATTAAGGTTTTTACACACTAAATATAATGAAATTATTCATAATTCATATTGCCTCGGGGCAAGCACCGAAACACTGATACTGGATGCTGGATGCTGGATGCTGGATACCGGGTACCTGGAAAAATGTAGCCATGTAATAAGATCCGAGTGATTATTGATGAGTGAAGATCGGGAGTGTCTGAATTAAGAATGGAAAATAAAAAATCACTCAAAACGCAAAACGCATTGCGTCCGCCGAAGCGGAGCGAAGGTGGAACACCCAACACTTAAAGAATATTAATTTTTCATTAAGCACAAGATTTACAATAGAATTTTACGTAATTTTGTAGATTCAATTTCGAAAAGTCAAGTTGCTAAAAATCAGAAACATATAAAAATAACTAACTATAATGAGTAATCAAAAACACGTTTATACGTTTGGGAATCGCACTGCAGAGGGCAATGCAACAATGAAAAACCTCCTGGGAGGCAAAGGGGCCAATCTGGCTGAGATGAACCTGATCGGTGTACCGGTACCTGCCGGATTCACCATCACCACAGAGGTTTGCAACGACTACTACGTAAAAGGCAGGAAAAACACAATTGAAGCCATCAAAGCAGAAGTTGAGCAAGGTGTTAAATTCCTGGAAGAAGTTATGGGAACTACTTTTGGCAGCAATGAGAATCCTCTTCTTCTTTCAGTCCGTTCAGGTGCCAGGGCGTCTATGCCGGGCATGATGGACACCGTTCTGAACCTTGGGCTGAATGATGCGGCTGTAGAAGGAATTGCAAAAAAATCAGGCAATGAAAGGTTTGCATGGGACTCATACCGTCGTTTTGTACAGATGTATGGCGATGTTGTTATGGACATGAAACCTGCCACAAAGGAAGATCATGATCCGTTTGAAGTGATCATTGACGAACTGAAAGAAGAAAAAGGCGTTGAACTCGATACCGACCTTACTGCCGAAGACCTTAAAGAAATGGTAGCTCGCTTCAAAGCAGCCGTAAAAGAGAAAACAGGAAACGATTTCCCGACCGATCCATGGGAACAACTCTGGGGATCTGTCCTGGCAGTTTTTGATTCATGGGGCAACGACCGTGCTGTATATTACAGAAGACTCAATGGTATTCCTGATGAGTGGGGCACAGCCGTAAACGTGCAGGCCATGGTATTTGGAAATATGGGCAACAATTCTGCTACAGGAGTTGCCTTTACCCGTGATGCTGGTACCGGTGAAGATATCTTTAACGGTGAATACCTTATCAATGCACAGGGCGAAGATGTGGTTGCCGGTATCCGTACACCACAGCAAATTACCAAAGAAGGCTCACAACGCTGGGCTGTTCTGGCCAATGTTACTGAACAAGATCGCGCAGCCAAATTTCCTTCACTGGAAGAGGTGATGCCGGAAATTTATAAGGAGCTGGATACCACCCAACAAAAGCTGGAAGATCATTATTCAGACATGCAGGACCTCGAATTCACCATTCAGGATGGCCGCTTATGGCTACTGCAAACCCGTAACGGAAAGCGTACCGGTGCTGCCATGGTTAGAATAGCTATGGAGATGCTCAAAGATGGTAAGCTTGACGAGGAAACTGCAATCCTGCGTGTTGAACCAAACAAACTGGATGAACTCCTCCACCCCGTATTCGATCAGGATGCCATTACAGCTGCAAATGTTGTGGCTAAAGGCCTTCCCGCTTCACCGGGTGCTGCTACCGGACAAATTGTTTACCATGCCGATGATGCTGAATCATGGGCTGCCGAAGGTAAAGATGTGATCCTTGTACGAATAGAAACATCACCTGAAGACCTGAAGGGAATGAATACTGCAGAGGGAATTTTAACTGCCCGTGGCGGAATGACTTCACATGCTGCTGTTGTTGCCCGTGGAATGGGTAAATGCTGTGTATCAGGTGCAGGGACTGTGAAGATTGATTATAAAACACGCACCATGACTGTTGATGGTAAAGTTTATCAGGAGGGTGACTGGATCTCACTCAATGGGTCAACCGGTGAAGTTTATGATGGGAAGATAGCTACCATCGATCCTGAACTGAGCGGATACTTTGGTGAGTTGATGACACTTGCTGACAAATATGCCACCATGCTGGTACGTACCAATGCCGACACGCCTCACGACAGTGAAGTGGCCAGGAACTTTGGCGCGCAAGGCATCGGACTTTGCCGCACAGAACATATGTTTTTCGAAGGCGACCGCATCAAAGCCATGCGTGAGATGATCCTTGCCTCCGACGAAGCAGGCAGAAGAAAAGGACTTGAAAAACTCCTCCCCATCCAACGTGAAGATTTTGAAGGCATCTTTGCTGCCATGCATGACCTGCCGGTAACCGTTCGTTTGCTCGATCCTCCCCTGCATGAGTTTGTACCCCATGAAGAAGAGAACCAAAAAGAGATGGCCGAAGAGTTAGGCATCAGCGTAGAAGAAGTAAAACAAAAGGTTGAAGACCTTGCTGAATTTAACCCCATGCTCGGCCACCGTGGCTGCCGCCTTGGAAACACATATCCTGAAATATCAGAGACACAGGCACGTGCCATCATCGAAGCAGCACTCAACCTGAAAGCAAAAGGCATCAATGCCAAGCCGGAGATCATGATCCCGCTTACAGGAACCCTGAAAGAGATGAAGATGCAGGAAGACCTGGTTCGCAATACAGTTGAAAAAGTATTTGAAGAAAGAGGCGAACGCATGGACTACCTTGTTGGAACGATGATCGAAGTGCCAAGAGCAGCATTAACAGCTGATGAAATTGCAAAATCAGCAGAATTCTTCAGCTTCGGCACCAACGACCTTACCCAGATGACCTTTGGTTATTCGAGGGATGATGCAGGAAAGTTCCTGCCCGTTTATCTTGCCAAAGGAATTCTTAAAGATGACCCATTCCAGGTACTCGACCAGGAAGGTGTTGGTCAACTCGTAAGAATGGCCGTTGAAAAAGGACGCAAAACACGCCCCGACATCAAGATCGGTATTTGTGGTGAGCACGGTGGAGAACCATCCTCTGTTGAATTTTGCAATACACTTGGATTTAACTATGTAAGCTGCTCACCCTTCCGCGTGCCTATCGCAAGACTGGCAGCGGCGCAAGCAGCGATCAAGCAAAAATAACAAATAAGGTTTCAGGAGCCGGATACCGGGTAGCGGGGGAATAAATAGTCCCTGTTATCCGGTTTCTTGCATTCCAATGATTATGAATTATGAATTATGGATTATGAATTATCAAATCTGCCTTCTTCACTAACAAGAAACCAGTATCCAGTCCCGATTCCCGGTCCCCGGGATCGAGGATCTTCGAAAAACAATGAATTCAAAGAATTCTGGTTTTTCGGGATATCCAGTATCCAGCATCCAGTGACCAGCAACCCAATGATTATGAATTCTGAAAACTGACTTCTGTATTCTTTTTTTTATTGATAATTTTTCACAATGAGGCTTTTTTTTATATATTTGTTTTACTCGATATTAAACCCTTATTTTTAACATCATGGCAGAAGTTGATCCAAAGATTATAGCGGCATTGGTATCCTATGGGATTCCTGAAGTAGAAGAGATCTACTACAACCTTTCCTACGACGAACTTTTTAAACATGAAACCAATCCCGAGCTGGAAGGGTATGATCGTGGGTTTGTTACAGACACTGGCGCTGTAACTGTTGATACGGGAATCTTTACCGGGCGTTCTCCCAAGGATAAACATATCGTGGATGAAGAAACATCGCGAGATAATATATGGTGGAAAAATCCTCAGCGCAAGGCATCAGACAACAAGCCTTTATCAGAAGAGAACTGGAAAAAAATCTATGCAATCGGGGCCAAACAGCTCAACAGGAAAAAGCTATACGTACAGGATGGCTACGCAGGTGCCAATGAAGATACACGTATGCGGATACGCATTGTGACTGAAGTTGCCTGGATGGCACATTTTGTAAAAAATATGTTTATCAGGCCTACAGAAAAAGAGCTTGAAACTTTCGAACCTGACTTTGTTATGCTAAATGCCTGCAAAACAAATGATCCGGATTGGAAAGAGCACGGCCTTCATAGTGAGGTATTTGCCGTCTTTAATTTGAAAGAGAAAAGGGCTGTTGTTGGCGGTACCTGGTATGGCGGAGAGATCAAAAAAGGATTCTTCTCCATCATGAACTATTACCTTCCCCTTAAAGGAATTGCAGCCATGCACTGCTCAGCCAACATGGGCAAAAAAGGTGATACTGCCATATTCTTTGGCCTTTCCGGAACCGGAAAAACCACCCTGTCGGCGGATCCGAAACGTGCTTTGATCGGAGATGATGAGCATGGATGGGATGATGATGGCGTATTCAACTTCGAAGGTGGATGTTATGCCAAATGCATCAAACTTAGTGAAAGAACAGAGCCGGATATCTACCGTGCGATCAGAAGAGATGCCTTGCTCGAAAATATTGTCCATGACGAAAATGGCAAGATCGACTTTAACGACAATAGTAAAACTGAAAACACAAGGGTAAGTTATCCAATCTATCATATAGATAATATTGTTAAACCTGTTTCAAAAGCAGGCCATCCTTCGCATGTGATCTTCCTAACTGCAGATGCCTTCGGTGTATTGCCACCGGTATCGAGACTTACCGAAGACCAAACGAAATATCATTTCCTCAGCGGGTACACTGCCAAGGTTGCAGGAACTGAACTGGGTGTAGATGAACCCATACCATCTTTCTCTACCTGTTTCGGGGCTGCATTCCTTTTGCTTCACCCCACTGTTTATGCTCAGGAACTAATCAAGAAGATGCAAAAGCATGGCTCAACAGCCTATCTAGTAAATACAGGCTGGGTTGGTGGCCCTCCGGGAGTTGGCGCACGCATGGACCTGCCTTCAACCAGAAAGATCATTGATTCCATTCTTGACGGATCCCTTGACAATGTTGAGTACGAGCAAACAACTTACTTCCAGCTTTACATTCCGAAAGGGGTGCCCGGATGCCATGCAGATATTTGCAATCCAAAGAATGCCTGGAAAAATCCCGAAGATTGGGATAAGGCTGCCAGAAAGCTGGCTCAAAAGTTTATCGATAATTTCGAGGCTTTCACAGATACTGAAGAAGGAAAAAGGCTGGTTGCATCCGGACCGAAAGTATTTTAATCAAACAATCCCTCGTGGCTTGCCACGAGGCTTCCTTATAATCTTCCCTGAACTACAGGGGAGATGTCAGTCGAATGACTGACAGAGGGGTAAAAGAAAGGTTCCTGCTTGGGGACCTTTTTTTATTTATTTTCGATGTTCCTTATTGATTGAGCATCACCGGCATAACAAGCATCAGGATATCTTCGGCTTCGTTCTCTTTTGTTACAGGGTGCATAATGCCTGCCCTGTTGGGTGCCGACATCTCAATAATTATCTCTTCCGAATCGATATTCGTTAACATTTCCTGAAGGAAACGTGAGTTGAAACCAATTTCCATGTCTTCACCTTCATAAGAACATGTGAGGCGTTCTTTGGCTTCATTTGAATAATCAATATCTTCAGCCGACAATAATAATTCCTTGCCTGAAAGTTTAAACCTTACCTGATGTGTGGATTGGTTGGCAAAAATGGCCACCCTGCGAATTGAGTTGAGCAATGAAAGCCTGTCAACCGTAAGTTTATGTGGATTATCGGATGGGATGACCGCTTCATAGTTAGGATATTTCCCATCGATCAAACGACAGGTCATCTTCACATTGATAAAGCTGAAAACGGCATTGGTCTGGTTATACTCGATCTTAACCTCACCTTCCGATGAGCCCAGAATATTTTTTAGCTGGTTGAGAGGCTTTTTAGGCATGATAAAGGAAGTAGACTCCGTTGCCTTAAAATCTGTTCTTCTGTACCTTACCAGCTTGTGAGCATCCGTTGCTACACAGGTAATATCATCAGGGGTTAATTCGAAAAACACACCCGACATGACTGGCCTCAGCTCATCATTTCCGGAAGCAAACAATGTTTTGTTGATGGCATTCACAAGCAATTCGCTATCCATGCTCACTGCAATTGTTTCTTCTAATTCAGGAGCAACCGGAAATTCATCACTTTTATGGCCACTGAGTTTATATTTACCCTCTCCGGCTGAGATCTCTACGCCCAGCGTTTCCTTATTGATGGTAAACTGAACCGGGATATCTGAGAAAGTCTTCAGAGTATCGATCAGTATCTTGGCAGGAATGGTTACCGAGCCGGGATCCTCTGCCTTGTCAAGTGGAATGGTCACTGTCATGGTAGTCTCAAGGTCTGAGGCAGTTATCATCAATGAATCGTCCTTTAACTCAAAAAGGAAATCATCAAGTATTGGCAGTGTGTTGCTGGTATTGAGCACTCCGCTCAGGGCGCTGAGGTTTTTTGACAGCAAGGAACTGGAAACGATGAATCTCATAGTAATAATTTTCTGTTAAAATTAATTCTTATTTCGCTATGTAAAAATATTAAAAATTTTTACAAGATGGGCATAAACATCAAAATAATAAAGCCATCACTTTTTGCTCTTGTATAAAAAGCGCGACTCAGTCCCATTAAGCAGGCGCCTGATATTTTTAAGATGCGTGAGGGGAATGAAAACGGCAACAGCCACCGACAACAATAAGAGCGGGACCTCTGTATTTCCAAAAAGGAAATACGATATAAACGGAAACGCTAAACAAGCTATGATTGAAGCCAATGAAACGTATCCACTCAACAGGAAGACAATAATAAAGACAGCAAATGCCGCAGGCCCGCTGATAGGATACATGGCTATGCCTATGCCAAGCAGTGTGGCTACACCCTTGCCCCCTTTAAAACCTGCAAAAACAGGATAAATATGCCCCAATACCACTGCAATGGCCTGTGCACTGGCGAGATAATAAAAGTATTTGTCGACAACAATGCTCATCGGAAGGAAGTGAACCAGGTTAACAGCAAACCATCCCTTAAAGGCATCCAGCAAAAAAACAGGGACACCGGCTTTCCAGCCCAATACCCTGAAAGTGTTGGTTGTCCCGGCATTGCCGCTTCCTTCTTTTCGAACATCCTTCCCGAAAAAAGTCAGGCCGATCCAAACCGAAAATGGTATCGACCCCAGCAAATATGCGAGTACGAAAATTACGAGAATGTATATCCAGGTATATTCCATTGCTGTTATTGTATCCCGTTAATTTCTTCCATTTTACGTTTAAAATCAATCATTTTCCTCTTGCTTGAGATCACAAACTCATAAGGAACCTCTTCATCTTTTGAATAAATGATCCTTTTATCTTCGCTCAGGTTCAGGATTTCATTGTTAAAGCCTTCGTTGGAGCTAATGGCCTGCATAATGTAATTTCTATAGCTAAAGAAGTACCAATCGCCTTCAGGTATTTCAAAATACAGGTTCACAACTCCATATCCATTGGCTTTCCGTTCAATTTCAACATATCCGGGAAGCATCCGGTTCACAACTTCATCGCCGATACTGAATATTCCAATATCTCCATAAGATACGAAAGAAGAATTTTGCGGATTCCAGTTAAACTTTACCCGGCTCAGCAGGATGGTATAATTCATCCCTTCGGGAAGTTTCCTGATGGTTCCAACAGTTCCCAGATCTTTGATGATCTTATCAACTTCACCTGGCGGGACCTTTTGTTTCAGGAAGTTCACAAACCTGGGGTCGGAAGTTTCTGTCCCGGGTAAATTTGCTTCGCTTAAACTTCTTGAAAAGCGTCTTAATACATTCTGATCAAAGAAGAAGTCATATCCCATGACAAGATCGAACCTGGTAGAATCGGGAATGATATAATGGGCTGCATTTCCGTAAAGGTCCAGCACAATGTGTGGAAGGTCCATACCGGAATCCACTTCGCCCAATCCTTCCACCACACAATTGTCGCTGTGAAATGCCAGATAGGACTGCAGGCTGTCTTCAGAAACTTCAGATACTTTAAACAATTCTTTATTTACATCATGGGTCAAAACACCTTTCGCTGACATCACAGCAACATCCGATTCACGTTTCTGTGCAGTAAGAAAGGCCGGATAGAAACTTTCTGTCCCCGGAGAGTACATCAGGCTGGCTAAAATATGTTCGCCATCCGGTCCCCGAAGAGAATCATACACAGGAATAACAATATTGTCCGGATCTATCAGGGTATCCATCAACACCCTATTGCTGTATGCAGTAAAACAATCCTGATCGATGCTGAAGTATCCGTCGAAACGCATAAATTCCTGCCGGGATTCAAGCTTGACATTACCGACAAAATCAAATGCCGGGTCGAGTTTGAAGGCTGCTGTATCGGAGAGATATCCGAAGCCATAGGTTCGACCGAGAGAATCCACATTGATCGTATTCAGGAAGATGGGGCTTATTTCCCCGCTCACATCCGCATAATCAATGCTCCCATTTGCAAGATAACGATGACGGCTATAGATATTTATGTTTGCATCGTGGATATGATGATATTTCAAAGCTGTATCGGCAATGATGTCTGCATGTTTCAGTGTTTCGATCTGTGCATCCTTCAGAATGTTCAATTTCCCGTCGCCGGGGAAGATTGCCGCATCAGCCACCCTGATGATCTTTACATCTTCTGCATTGATAATGTTTTTCTGTATGCTGAATTTTGCTTTTGTGCTAAAGAAGCGCAATGAGTCCTGGTCGGGATGGGTGGAAATAAAATCAGACCCTCTCAGGTTTAAATCAATAAGTTCGGCCATGCTCTTATCATTGATGTCCGGAATTTCCTTCGCAATGTTATTTTGCAGTGTCATCATCTGATCATCCATTTGCCAGTATATTTCATCCATATAGCAGACAAATTGGTTAAATGGCATATCTACAAGGGAAGAAAGCCCGGTTGAAATGAATTTACCCTGTCGCTGATCAAAATCCAGATCCGTGCGGTAATCATCCGTGAGGAAGGCCAATTGAGTAAAAGAGCTGTCGGCGTATAATTTAAAATCGGAAGTATCAGCACTCATTGTATGATGCCCGAATACAATATCCTGTGATTCTATGAGTGCACGCTCGAAGGTAAAATCGCCCCTGCCCTTCAAACCATATTGCGACAATTCCATGGATCCCCGCAAATTGGCTGTGCTGTCGAAAACGGAGAATGGTTCTTCAATCATATCAATCACCATCAGGCCAGAATCAGGGAACCATTTCTGGGATGCCTTTCCGATGCTTACATCCGCATACTCTACATTACCCATAAGCTTTTCGATATGGAAGCTGTTGGTTGTAGAGATGACCGAATCGGGAAAGAAATCAATATCTGAGGCCTTTGTCACCGATGTCAGGTATTCGAACCTGCCAGCTCCATGCATCCCGGCATTATCCATGGTTATGGTATCATAAAACATGGCTTTTCCTTCATACAACGGCAGGCCTGCTGTGTCGGTTATACTGTTTACACCCAGTGATTTATCTGGCATTACCACCAGTTCATTTTCCAGAGGAGGCAATATCCCTCCGGAAGCCAGGTATCCCTTGAACTTCAGACCGGTTGTAGAGAAATTATCCAGACTGTCCAGCACAAATGGATCAAGCTCATAGTAAAAATGTTCGCGGCTGTAAATGCTGTCAAGATCAGCCAGTCCATCGTAATAAACAAAGGAATTTGCCGTACTCGTAAAGATGGGATACTGGGGATATGTTTTTATGCCCGACTTATTGCCGGGTTTATCAATAAGCAGAAAGCCTGTCATGTTTTCCACCACTGCCTGCACCCGGTAAAAGTGATCGACAGCTTTCTGGCCGGAAGTATCAGGCAGCCTCACGAAAAAACTCATGGAGTCGATCTGTGGCAGGTCAATCTTAAATGTATCGTATCCAAATGTACAATCCCGTGCGTAAAACTCAAAAAGGCCTGCTTTTACCCTGCCGGAGAAGGTAAAATCCTTGTTTTTTTTCATCACGATCTCTTCGTTCACCGGGTAGATATAAACCTTTTGTGAATCGCTCAGGAATATCTCGGGAACCCCCCTGATGATCATATCAAATGAGGCCAGTTCAACCATGGCATTGCTCATCTGTTTTGTAACAGAGTTAAAGCGAATTACATCATAATCAATATTTCCGGCATGTGCATCAATATAATCGAAGAGGCGGTCCTTGATCAGAGCATCACGTTTTTCTGCATTATAAACCACAAAGCCTTTCGAATCGAGCATCAACAACATGGAAACAGCCTGTTCTACCGGTTTTGAGATAAAGTCGGCAAAGGCACCAACCTTGACAGTCCTGGTTGAATACCGGTCTGAATATTTTTTTACTAGAACCAGTGGATTAACCTCATCAATACCCTGAAGCTTATAGTATTCAAATTCGGAATAATAATTATCTGATTCAAAATCAGATCTACTTTCAAATCCCAATCCTTTGATGGCTTCAAAAGAAAGTTCCTCTGAGTTCATTATCCAATAAAGCGCCTCACAGTACATGCTCACCTTGTGATAGGCGTTAAAGAATGGACTTTGTGCAATCCCCCGGTTCAGACGCATGAGGGAAAGCAATTTATCCCTGCTGTCATATTTCATTTGCAGCCCGGGATGATAGATGGAATCCTTGTCAAAATATATTGAAAAAGATGCAGGGCTAGACATCACTTCAGGGCCTTCAATCTCAAATTGCTGAGAGCGGATCACTGCAAAATAATCTCCTCCTTTTTTAAAAACAAACCTGGCAGCTTGTTCTCCATTGCCAATACAAAGCAGCTTTCGTCCTTGCATGCCGATCCCTCCGAAGAAGTTAACATTCTCAAAGATCGCATACACTTCATACTCTTTAAAATAGGATTCGAAACGTGGGTAGGATGCCCGGGTCCCGGGAGGACTGGAAAGCACCTTTTCCTCGAAACTGCCCATCATAGGGAAATCAAAATATAACTTATTGTAAAAGATCACTGAATCGGCAGAAAAAGTGAGGGTTTTGAGATCGGCGGCATAGTATTTTAATTCTGCATAAACCGTATCCTCATGAAATCCGGCCCTTCGCCAGCTTATTTTCCCCGTCTTGCCTATCCATTGTTCTCCTTTCAGGTAATATTTACCCCTGGTTTTCAGGATCTCCATGCTGTCCCTGCCTGTTGAACAGATGAGGTCTGTTTCCGGGAAATAAACAAACAAGGCAGTATCGTATTCAAAATTGAATCCTCCGTTTCGAAAATACCATGCCCTGGACCTGGTTTCAAAAAGCATTGAATTCTCAAACAGGTTCATGGAATATTCCAGGAAATCTGACATTGCACGTGACGACCGTTGTTTCCCCAATGTATCGAGTTCAGTCAGCCACAGCTCAAGATCCTTGTCTTCAAGCCCCCGTGAAACAAAAGAAGTCAATAAGGAAACAAAATCATAGAAATGAGGATACGACCTCATCGATTTCTTCAGCATTTCATTGGAAATGTCATAGATCTTATCGCGATGATGGTCCTTGAAATATCCTGACTCCCATACTCCCGAAAAATTACCAATCAGCTCCTCTCCTTTTGCAAGGAAATCTTTATTGCTGGAATACTCCAGGATCGTTGTAACATCAAGCAGAAAGTCATTCTTATTCCTGGCCACTTCCTTGATCATCTGCCCCTGCATGGAAAAAGGCAGCAAGAACATCAGGAGCAATAAGAATAAAACACAGAAGCGTCCTTTTTTAATCATCCACAGTATCCTTAATGAAGACAGCGGCTGTCCATTTATTTTTAGAACGTGAATCCAGAAGCCTGAGCCCCGCCGATTCACTCTTTTCTCTTATCTGGTCGAGGTCGCTAAGATAGAAACCACTCATTACCAGACTCCCTCCGGCATTCAGCGATTGTGAATAGCGGGGAATATCCCTCAATAGTATATTACGGTTAATATTTGCAAATATTATATCAAAAGAGCGATTTTCGATGTCTGAAGCATCACCCAGGATCACCTCAATATCGGCAGTAGCATTTAGCAGTGTATTCTCAACTGAATTATTATAGGCCCATTCATCGTTGTCGATGGCCGTTACGGGTGAGGCCCCTTTTTTTCTGGCCAGAATGGCCAATACGGCCGTTCCGCATCCCATATCCAGGACAGAGGATCCTTCAAGATCCATTCCTGCAAGGATGGAAAGCACCTGTGAAGTCGTTTCATGATGGGCGGTGCCGAAAGACATTTTGGGTTCTATAACGATATCCCATTCAATGCCGGGTTTCGGGGCATGAAAGGGTGCCCGCACCATGATGCTGTCATCAATGATAACATATTCATAATCCGATTCCCATTCTGCATTCCAGTTCCGGTCGTCGATCTCTGCGATCAGGGCTCCCAATATTCCATTCTCAAGAAGGATGGCCTGCATGGCCTCATGGGTAAGCTCCGCTTGTTCGATGTAGGTGATAATAGTGTCATCCTCTTCAATAAATCCATCGAAGCCGATTTCAGATAATCTCGCAATGATCTGATCGGTGGGAGATGAATCTTCCCTGAGCGGGATCCTTACTTCCAGAAACTTTTTCATAGACAATTAAGCTGACCTGATTATAGCAGAAAAATCAGCTGCTTTCAATGATGCCCCCCCTATCAGTCCGCCATCAACATCTGCCTGTCCGAATAACTCCTTTGCATTTGCAGCATTGCAGCTGCCACCATAAAGGATATGGCATTCGTCAGCCGTTTCCTTTGAATACTTTTTGGCAACAAGTGCCCTGATAAACGCATGCATTTCCTGTGCCTGTTCGGGTGAGGCCGTTTTACCGGTTCCAATGGCCCATACAGGCTCATAGGCGATGATCACTTTTTGAAATTCTTCTTCTTCAAGGTGAAAAAGGCCTTGTTCAAGCTGGTTGCTGACCACATCCATATGCATATCGTCTTCACGATCGTCCAATAATTCTCCGCAACAGAAAATGGGGACAATGTCGTTTGCAAGGAGCATTTTCACCTTCAGTGCAAGATCAGCATCCTCTTCATGAAACAAGTGTCTTCTTTCAGAATGTCCGACGATGCAATAATCCACTTCCACCGATTTAAGCATGGAAGCCGATATTTCGCCTGTATAAGCACCTTTTTCATAGGCACTCACATTCTGTGCTCCGACAAAGAGTTGTTTCCCCGACGCAATGTCGGTGGCCAGCTCCAGGTACAATGCCGGCGGGCAAACAATTACATCAGCATTTTCGGGGATATCATTGGATTCTATTTCTTTTAATATGAGGGCCAGAAGATCATCAGCTTCAGCAAAGCTCATATTCATTTTCCAGTTGCCTGCAATAATTTTTCTTCTCATTTGATTACATTTTGAAACATTAGTTGATGTATGATATTGATCAGGTCAGCCTCACCCTTGGGTCGAGGAAACCATACATAATATCCACAAAAATATTAATAATTACCAGGATGACAGAGATAAAAAGCACCGCACCCATGATAACGGGAAAGTCGTATTTCTCCAGTGCATCCACAATCACCACGCCTACACCTTTCCAGTCAAACACATATTCTACAAACACTGCACCTGCCATCAATGATGCAAACCATCCTGAAACGGCTGTAATGACAGGGTTCATGGCATTTTTCATGGCATGCTTTGCAATGATCTTGAACTTTCCCAGGCCTTTTGCACGTGCGGTCCGTATGTAATCCTGCGATAAAACATCCAGCAGCGAAGATCTGGTAAGCTCCACAATAATGGCCAGCGGCCTGATGCCAAGGGTAATGGCCGGAAGGATCAGGTTTTTTAAATCAAGGTATTCCCCTCCACCATAATCATCAACCGTATACAGGCTGCCAAACATATTCAGTCCTGTGTATTCTACCAATACGAATGCAAATATCCAGGCATTAAGGATCGCAGCAAAAAAGGATGGGATAGACATACCCAGAACAGAAAACACCAATGCGATCTTATCGATGACAACATTCTTTTTTACAGCGATGAAAACACCTATGGCAAGGCCGAATATCAATGCAAACAATATAGATACGCCGGCCAGAAGCATGGTTTTGGGAAAGGCCTCCGTCAGTATCTCCGAAACTTTTCGCTGGCTCTGATAGGACCTTCTTAAATATGGTTTTTTAATAAATATTGCAGCCTTTCCAAGAGGGAGAAGTTTGTTTCCCGAATACTTATCCTTACTGTAAAACCAATAACTTTCTGCATCAGAAGTATTATGGATGGAAAGAGGTGAGAGGTCGTTTAGGAAGTTAAAATATTGTATGTACAGGGGTTTATCCCGTCCCAGGTCTTTATTGATGGCCTCCACAGAAGCAATATCTGCTCTTTGGCCAAGCATCATTCGGGCCGGATCGCCCGGAAGTATGTTAAACAGTATGAAAACAATGGTGACGACGCCCAGCAATACCAGCAAGCCATACCACAATCGTTTTATAATGAAGCGCAACATGAATTATTCTTTCATATATCTATCCTGTATATCCTTAAATCCGGGAATATCATTGGAATGCCATTTGGCCAGCACGATCCCATCTTTCATTAACATCAACCCGGGATTGGCACGGATCATGGTCTTTAAAACGATATCATCGGAAAAGAAGATCTCAATATTTTCGTTTAAATTATTGGAATTCCTGAATTCCATAGCCACTTCAGGCAATGAGCTGCTAAGAATAACAAATGAATATTCATGATCTTCAACATCCTGATAAAGTGCATTGATTTGCGCAAAGGCATTAATATCAGTATTTTCAAGGTCATAAGCAAGCAAAATGAATTGATAGTCAATATTGTTGATAATCAAATCCGTTACGTCATGACCGCTTGAATCTTCAATAAGGAGATCGTGTGTTCTGATCACTTCAGAATCGTCGATCCTCTGGTCAACAAACTCCCATTGCGACATCCAGACTGAATCCTGCCATGGATAATCCGGCGACAGGAATTCCACTTCTTCACCGGTTTCGATGTTTTTAAACTGCAGATAGATCTTTGCCTCCCCTCCCTCTTCCGGGTTCATATTATTCCCTACTTTCCATTCCCTGAAATCAAGCACGGGCAAATGATTCAGGTTGAATAATGAGAAGTAGGCAAAAAGGATGCTGAATACGGTCAAGACAGAAAAAGCATAAAAGCTCTTTCCGGGAGGTTTAAACATCTTACGCTGGAAAAATATGATAGCAACAAGAAAGATCAGCAGGATATTTTTGTAAAAGGTTTCCCAATTGGTCAGCTTGACTGCATCCCCGAAACAGCCACAGTCAGGAACTGGTTCCCATATGGCATCAACGAAGGTTAGAATGGTGAAAAATATCATTACAATGAACAGTACCCATGAGGTTTTCCTGATCCATGCATTAAAGAGCAATGAGATCCCAAGTACAAATTCAAGTGTGCAAAGCGATATCGAAAGAAACAATGCAAGCGGCATGGCCCATTCGGTGCCATAAGCAATGAAATAATCATCAATGCGGTAAGCGGTCCCCAGGGGGTCAACCCCTTTAACAATTCCTGAAAATATAAATACGAAGCCGACAAAAATGCGGCTGAAATTTCTAATAAAACTCATTTCTACTCTTCCTGTAATTGAATAAGTGCGAAAACGGCGTAATTAACAATATCAAAGTAATTGGCATCAAGTCCCTCAGAAACAAAGGTTTTGCCATCATTATCTTCTATCTGCTTCACACGGAGCAGCTTCATGAGGATGATATCGGTAAGTGAGCTGACCCTCATATTGCGCCAGGCTTCATCATAATCATGATTCTTATTTAACATAAGGTCCCGGGCTGCGTAGATGTATTTATTGTACAACTCAAGACCAGAAACTTCATTCAGGTCATCTTCTTCGGCAATGCCCAGTTCAAGCTGGATCAGTGCCATAACAGAGTAGTTAATGATGCCTATGAATTCAGGTACGCTGCCTTCATCCACTTTGCTTATTCCTTTGCTTTCTATGCTCCTGATCCTGTTTGCTTTGATGTAGATCTGATCAGTCAGTGATGGCGTACGCAATATGCGCCAGGCAAAGCCGTAATCTTTCATTTTTTTTGTAAAAACCTCCCGGCAGCGGGTGATCACATTTTCAAATTGCTGTGCGGTTTTGTCCATCATTAATCCTAAATTAGCGCTTTATTATGCATTGATGCTACAATGCGATAAAGGTACATTATTTTCAGAAACCATGAGGACAGACCCACCTTCAAATTTTCCCGATCTTTCGTCACCGGTGGTGATGGGAATACTTAATGTTACGCCTGATTCATTTTATGACGGAGGCATATTCCCTGATATGCGCAGCCGGCTCCAAAGGATTGAGGAAATGATCAACGAGGGGGCTTCCATCATTGATATAGGAGGAAGTTCAACAAGGCCCGGGGCAGCAGAAGTAAAACCGGAAGAAGAACGGAAACGCATAGGTCCGCTGCTGAGTTCGGTACGCAAGAATTTCCCCGACATCTGCATTTCGGTCGACACTTATCATGCTTCTGTTGCACGTGAAGCAATTGATATTGGTGTTAATATGGTCAATGATATTTCGGGAGGCAGCTTTGATAAGGAAATGGCACCTTTGATAGGGAAGCATAATTTACCCTTTGTTATTATGCACATTCAGGGCAGGCCGGGGAATATGCAAAAAGATCCCTTTTATGAGGATGTTGTGGAAGAAATAACTGTATTTTTCGAGAAACAGATTAAGCTTTTTCAAGCTCACGGAGCAAATCATCTCATTCTTGATCCCGGATTTGGATTTGGGAAAACCCTTGCACATAATTATAGTATTTTAAAGAACCTTGATCACTTTAAAGCATTGGATTATCCTCTCCTGGCAGGTGTTTCAAGAAAATCCATGATCACCAATGTCCTTGCCGTGCCTCCCGGCCAAGCGTTGAACGGAAGCACAGTACTAAATACCATTGCACTCATGAATGGGGCTAAGATTTTAAGGGTACATGATGTTAAAGAGGCTGTTGAAGCAATTCAGCTTATTAAAATGATCTAGGAAAGCTTATTTTTTTGTTTTTTCATCCTTTTTCGGCATTTCCTCATTAAACTCCAATTCGAGGAAAAATTTCAATTCAGCAACGCTGACTTTGATCACAAGCTCTCCATCCATGGCGTATGAAATTTTCCCTGTTTCTTCAGAAACAATGATGGCTATGGCATCCGATACTTCTGTAATTCCTATAGCAGAACGATGCCTGAGACCCAAACGCTTTGGTATGTGGGTGTTGCCTGAAACCGGCAGAATGCAACCTGCAGCCATGATGACATTATCGCTGATGATGACCGCTCCATCATGTAAAGGCCCCTGTCCGTAAAAAATATTCTCAATCAGCGGGGCTGAAAGGCGTGCCTCCATCACTTCCCCTGTATTGATGTATTGTTTCAGCTCATTTTTGCGGGTCAGGATCAGGAGAGCGCCCTGCTTGTTTTCCGACATATGATTGCACGCCAATACGATGGCATTGGCATCAATCTTTGTGAGGCTATCAAAATTAAACCGCCAGAACAGAAACTTCCTGCCCTTCTTACGCATAAAGGTTGAGGTACCCAGAGCAAGTAAAAAACGCCTGATCTCAGGCTGGAAGATTACGATCAAAGCTATAAATCCAACACTTACAAATGCACCCAGTATCTGACTTAATAGCTCCATCTGGAGGGCATTTACCACCTGCCAGATCAAAACCACAGCAACAATCCCGAAGAATATATTGATGGCAACCGTCCCTTTTAGCAATTTATACAATTGATACAATAGCACAGCCACCAGAAAGATATCGATGATGTCGACCCATCTGATCTGAATGAAACCGGTGATAAAAAGCTCAGTCAAAATATATTTATTCTATTATACTGAATAAAATGCGAAAGGTTTAATAAGTGACTAAAGTACTTGAAGTGCCTAAAGTACTT
>CAZASJ010000047.1:21220-24037 GCA_964487735.1 uncultured Bacteroidales bacterium
CTAAAGTACTTGAAGTGCCTAAAGTACTTAAAGTGACTAAAGTTTTTACAATATTCAGAGCATTTATAATTTATAATCAACGACTGCAGTTTCACAATATACTTCCATGAGCAATGCCAGCACTTTTTCATGTTCAGGATGTATTCTGTATGCATCCAGCGCTTCGGGTGTATCAAATTCGGAAGTCAGCACCATGTCATATGAAGCTTCTTTGGTACTGAGGTTCAAGCCAACTTCCATGGCATTTAACTCGGGCACCTTACCAAGTAGGCCTTCAATAGCTGCTTTAAGCTTAAGTGCATTCTGCTGTTTTTCTTCAGGTTCATCCGTTTCCTTGAGCCGGATCATAACAATATGCTTTATCATGAAGTGTTGAGTGTTGAGTGTTGAGTGTTCCACCTTCGCTCCGCTTCGGCGGACGCAGTGCGTTTTGAGTTTTTAGTTATCCTATTTAATCTTGTTGTTTACGATTTTAAGTATTTCTGCTTCCCGGGCAATGGCTTGTTTCTCGATTTCCGCGCCGCGGGATAAGAGGTCATTTACAAATACCTTATCATCCACTCCGTCTGCATTGATCTTAACATTCAGAAAAGCTCCCATCACGGCAGTACGTGCACAAAGGGCACCTACACCTGCATCCGAAACTGATGCCTCAAGTCCGGTTTCAGCCATGGCTTTCATCACTTCCATGGATAAAAGTGAACGTTCCATTACCCTGAAAGGGATCTCCATTGCATATTTTGATGCTTCCTGAATAGCCTCATGCCTGGCAGCCTTTTCAGTATCATTGCTTTTTGGCAATCCAAATCCTTCCATGATCCTGTTAAAGGCGCGGGTATCCTCATCAACCAGAAACAGCAATTCATTTTTTAATGCCTGTCCTTTTTCGGCCCAGTCGGAAAATTCTTCCCAGCGATCGTCCCAGCCACGCTTGTGGGAAGACAGATTTGCTACCATGGTTCCGAGGGATATACCGAGTGTGGCAACATAAGCAGAAATGGAACCGCCTCCGGGGGCGGGTGATTCACTGGCAGTCTCATCGGCAAAATCATTCAGCTTCATATCCACCAGTTTGAGGGCTTCATCATCGCTGATCAGGTATTCGATGATCTTTTCTTTTGGATTGAAGGGCTTAAGGTCGTCCAGTCCCATTGATTTAATGGCAATCTTAATCAGTTCTTTATCAGACACCCCTGTTGAGCGCCCTTGTTTTCTCAGGAAATACTTTCCGGCATCCAACAAGGCCTGCAGCGGAACAAGTCCCACCAGTTCGGAGCCGGTAACCCTGATACCACGTTCTTTTGCTTTTTCATCCGTAACATCAAAAGCAATATGTACAGGTGTAATGCTGATATTGGTAAGGTTCATCGAGATTTGCGCTATTCCGTATTCTTCAATAAACCAGCCAATGGCTTTTACCGATTTCAGGGCACCGGGAATCATGATATTCTTTCCGTTTTCATCTACTAGAATTTTTCCATCGAGGGATCCACCTTCTCTTTCCGGACGACCGCGCTCCCTGACATCATAGGCAATGGCATTTGCCCTGCGTGTAGACGTTGTATTCAGGTTTACATTGAATGCAACAAGAAAATCGCGCGCTCCAACAGCAGTCACGCCTGCACCTGCATTGAACTCGGCCGGGCCGAAATCGGGTTTCCAGTGCGGATCTTTCAGTTTCTCCGACATGCCTTCATATTCACCAGACCGGCAATTGGCAAGGTTTCTTCTTTCTTCCGTGAAAGCCGCATTTTCGTAACAATATACAGGGATTTTGAGTCCCTCACCCACACGTTTTGCCAATTTGCGTGCATATTCAACCGTTTCTTCCATACTGATATTCGCTACAGGAACCAGTGGACATACATCCGTAGCACCCATGCGGGGATGTTCTCCCTTATGCTTGCGCATATCAATAATCTCAGAAGCCTTTTTGATTGCTTTATAAGCAGCTTCAATTACAAATTCAGGTTCGCCAACCATCGTAACCACCGTGCGGTTAGTAGCGGCACCCGGATCAACGTCCAAAAGCTTCACACCTTCTGATTTTTCAATAACATCCGTGATCTGCTTGATCACCGACATATCCCTGCCTTCACTGAAGTTGGGAACACATTCGATTAATTGTTTCATTACCAATATTGATTATATATTCTTTATTTCTATAATTCATTGAGCCTCACATCTCCAATCAGAAGCAATCAAATACTTCATGCACTTAACATTTCCTCCCCATTAATGATCATCCTTTCAACCTTATTGCTTCCAAAAGAATAGGGTAAAAATTCATATGAAGGGATTTCCTTTGTTATGATAAAGTTTGCTTTTTTACCTTTTCCAATACTGCCATATTCATCGCTCAGCCCCATGGCATATGCTCCGTTGATGGTCACTGCATTGATGGTTTCCTCAGGGAGCATCTTGTAGGCAATACTTCCCAACGACAATATGAACTGCATATTGCCGGAAGGTGATGAGCCCGGGTTAAAATCGCTGGCCATGGCAATGGGCAGGCCTGCATCGATCATTTTCCTTGCAGGAGCATAGATCAGCCCCAGGAAAAAGGATGCACCCGGCAATATCGTAGGCATGGTATCTGATCCCAGCAGGGCATTTATTTCTTCATCCCCGGTGTATTCCAGGTGGTCGACAGAAAGCGCATTGTATTTCACACCCACCTGAATACCTCCTGAAAAATCAAGTTCATTTGCATGTATCTTTGGCCTGAGGCCGTATTTCATGCCTGCATTCAGGATGCGATCGGTATCCTGAACCGTAAAAAAGCCCTTGTCACAAAAAACATCAATGTATTCTGCC
>CAZASJ010000048.1:0-13659 GCA_964487735.1 uncultured Bacteroidales bacterium
CCAAAACGTTTGGGTATTTATTGCTTATGAGATAAGGGGGAAATTGGGAGACCGGAGACCGAAAACCGGAGAACGGAGAACGGAGAACGGAGAACGGAAATTGAAAATAGATACAGGATATCTGATATCTGATATTTGATATTTGATTTGATTTCCGGTTAACCACCGAGTCCTCGGGGCAAGCAGTTTAGCAATTTAATTTTCCCCGGTATCCGGGCCCCGGTATCCGGGACCAAAATCACTGAAACCACCGAGTCTTCGGGGCAAGCACTGGAACACTGAAACACCTGATATCAATCGGGTTTATTTTCTTCTCATCTGCGCATCATAGATACTGGCATTCAACTCAAATCCGATCAAAAGGGCAATGGCATTGATATTTATGTATAACATCAGTATAATAATGGTTCCAATTGAACCATAGAGCTTGTTGTATTGTGAAAAATTATCAATGTAAATATTGAACAATACAATAAATACCAGAGCCAGAAAGGTTGCCATTATTGAGCCGGGAGAGAAAAACCGAAACACCATTTTCCTGGCAGGGGCAAGAGAATAGATGACTGACAGGCTTAGGAACATCAATATACTGAGCGTGAACCACTTCGCAATATTGATCAGGCTTAAGGTAAAACTGCTAGTTACAATACTGTTCTCTGAAATATATTGGAGAAGGATGGGTGTAAAGATTAACAATGCAGCAGCAATAAGGATAATAAGGATCAGTATCACTTGTATCCAGAGAGAAACTAATTGCATCTTCCACCATGATCTGGTTTCCTTTGTATGAGCTGACCGATTAAAGGCTTTCATGATCCCGGTGACCCCGCTATTGGAAAAATAAAACGCCATAAAGAATCCAACTGAAAGCAGGCCACCATTGTGTTTGCTCACAATTTCTGTAATGGTGCTTTCCAAAAAACCATAAACCTGGTCTGGCAATACTTGTGCCAATGCATTTAATATAGTGCCATTCAGGCCTTCAACAGGGATAAATGGGATGAGCGTAAAGAAAAATAATATTCCCGGGAATATGGCCAGGGTAAACGTAAAGGAAAGTGAGTTTGCCCTTGATAAAAGGGAACTTTTGCGAATCCCTTTGAAAAAAAACTGCACTACATCATAGATGGGCATTTTTTCAAAACCAGGCAGTGTGAGCTTTCTTCCCCAAACCCGCAACGTCCTGTAAAACCTTGTGCGCTTGAGCCATTTCAGCGGGTCCTTATCGGAATGTGATCCTGTTGACAAATTATATAGCTTTTAAGCTTAGATCCAAACTTCTGACTTGATGGGTCAGTGCTCCTACAGAAATAAAATCTACACCGGTCTCACCTACTTTTCTTAATGTTTCTTCAGTGATTCCTCCGGATGCTTCTGTTTCGTATTTCCCTTTCACAATCTGTACGGCTGTGGTCATATTTTCTATGCTGAAATTGTCAAACATAATACGGTCAACCCCGCCGGTTTTCATCACCTCATTAAGTTCTTGCAAATTGCGGACTTCGATTTCTATCTTAAGGTTTTTGTTTTTCTGTTCGAGGTATTTTTTTGTAGCTAAAATGGCATTGGAGATCCCTCCGGCAAAATCTACATGATTGTCTTTGATCATGATCATGTCGTATAAACCCATTCTGTGATTTACCCCCCCACCAATTCTTACTGCTTCTTTTTCAAAGTATCTGAAGTTTGGTGTCGTTTTACGCGTGTCAAGCAGCTTTGTATGGAGGCCCTCAAGCAAGGAAGTAAGATAGTGGGTGTAGGTAGCTATTCCACTCATTCTTTGCATGAAATTAAGCGCAAGCCTTTCTGCAGAGAGAAGGGATGCAGATTTTCCGCTTACCTTGAACGCAATGTCGCCGTTTTTAATAACGGCACCGTCAATCATATATATGTCAATTGCTGTATCGCTGTCAACAGCTTTAAACACTTTTTCAGCAATTTCAACACCTGCCAGAATTCCATCTTGTTTAACCCGTAACTCAGCTGCCCCGAATTTACCTTCCGGAATGGTCGACAATGATGTATGATCCCCGTCCCCCAGATCTTCTTCAAGGGCTTTTATTATAAATTCATCAATGTTCATTTGGATAATATTTCCTGCTATTCTTTTTCGAACTGCAATTGTACGATAAGATATTTATTGTTTGTTTCTTTCAGGAGAACGTAGGTTTTAAATGTTTTACTCCCGGATGTATATGTACCTATAATATATTTAGTGGCCTCTCTTGAAGACCCGATATGATCAACGGAATATGATTTAGGCGGATTGTTTTTAAAGAAATTTTTCATTACCTGAGTCGCCTGTGATTTGCTCATTGATTGCTCTGTATCCGGCAGGCTGATGTCGAGTGTCGTATTGAAATAATTGCTCAGGGCAGAAGCATCGGCGGTCTTCATAGCCGTATTCACCTGATCCGTTGTTTCCTGGGCGGAAACATTGGAAGATATACCAAATACCAGCCCCGCTTGAATCATAAATAAGTAAAACAATATCCTCATAGTCATGAAATTGATATGTTGTTTAACACAAACAATGCGCCAAACCTTCTTCAAAGTTAAGGAATATTATTTTAAACTGTTTTTGTGTGTCATCCTTTTTCAGTTTTGTGCCTGAATTTCTGTATTTGCTATGTCTGAAATTAATTCCAGAACTATAATTTGTTTTAACTTAGCCTGATAAATATAATCATATGAATATAATTGTAACAGGTGCAAGTCGCGGGATTGGCCGGGAATTGGTGAAGAATTTAGCAAGAAAAGCAGGGCATAGGATCATTGCCATTTCAAGGAATGCAGACAAACTGAATAGTCTCTGTGAAGAGATTGCTGACAAAGATTCTGTTATTCCAATGCCCTTTGATCTTGAAAAAGGCGATATCGAAGCTTTTTCGATCGATATCAGAAAACACTTTTCCGAAATTCATGCACTTGTCAATAATGCCGGTGTATTGGTAAATAAAAAGTTTTCCCAACTATCGGCTGATGATTTTGATCATATGATGAATGTAAATGTGAAAGCGGCCTTTTTGCTTTCTCAGGCCCTGATACCCTTATTCGAACAAAATTCCCACATTGTGAATATAAGTAGTATGGGCGCTTTCCAGGGAAGCGTAAAATTTCCCGGACTCTCACTTTACAGTGCCAGTAAAGGTGCCCTGGCCATCCTGTCAGAGTGCATGGCAGAGGAATTAAAAGATTTTGGTATCTCAGTGAATTGCCTTGCATTGGGTGCAGCTCAAACAGAAATGCTTTCAGAAGCCTTTCCGGGATATAAAGCTCCTTTGACAGCTGAAGACATGGCGGAATATATCGCTGATTTTACACTTAGTGGTCATAAGTACTACAATGGCAAGATTCTTCCTCTCAGTCAGAGTACCCCCTAAACAATTCTTTTTCTTACTTGTTAGTATATTAAATTAATATATTTGCGCGGTTAATATGAGCGCCACAGAACAAATTTCACATCCGGGTATTATCGATCATGTTACAAATGACAGTGTCTTTGTAAAGATTCTTGCTATGTCAGCCTGTTCTTCATGCCATGCTAAAGGTATGTGCAACCTTTCTGAGGTAGAGGAAAAGATCGTGGAAGTTCGAAAGGATCCAAACAAATCCTACATTGAAGGAGCAGAGGTAAATGTTAGCATGAAGAAATCATTGGGAGGCAGAGCAGTCCTCTTGGGTTACATTATTCCTTTTTTACTCCTTTTCGGAACCCTTGTTGCAGTTTTGTATATTTTTGGTGATGAGGGTGTTGCAGGCTTGTCAGCCATTCTGATTTTGATCCCTTATTTCTCCTTGCTTTATATTTTTCGGAACAAGCTTAAAAAAACATTCAGCTTTAGCATTGATTGATCCAGTGGCAACTTTCTGATGTTTTGAAGGTCTGAATTTATATTGTTGCCATGCAAATCAGAAAGTCTTTGTAAGGTTTTTATTTATAGAACGACTAAGAATATATGTACCAACTATTAACTACTTAAGTAACACAATTATGCAAAAGAAAATATCATTGTTTTTGTTTTCAGTCCTTATTTTTATGGGAAGCTTTGCTCAGGATAATACCGAGCCTGCTTTGGTTGTAAAGGCTGCTTACTTTGATGTATCACCGCCTCTGCGTGATATGCCTGCTATACTCACAGCTGATAAAGACCGTTCATGGAAAAATGGAGTGATCGAGAATAAATCAGTGGAAAAAGAGATCAAACAAAGGATTTATAGTGCAGCCGCTAATCAGCCTGACGGAGCAGCACAAATCGTATATCCCAATAATGGCTCTCGAGGCCCGCAGGTTGGGATCGAAGGTGTTGGGAATGTAAATGGCGTTTTCCCTCCTGATACCGATGGCGATGTCGGTCCAAATCATTATTTTCAGATGATCAACCTGAGATTTGCCATTTGGGACAAGCAAGGCAATAAACTTTATGGCCCGGTAAATAACAGTACCATCTGGCAGGGATTTGTTGGTCCATGGACAGGCACCAATGATGGAGATCCTGTTGTGCTTTATGATGAGCAAGCCGATCGCTGGTTGGCAACACAGTTTGCTGTAAATACCAATAATGGGATCAATTATCAGCTACTGGCAGTCTCAGAAACAGGCGACCCACTGGGAGCCTGGTATCGGTATGCTTTTGCCATGGTTGCATTTAATGATTATCCTAAATTTTCTGTTTGGAACGATGCTTATTATGCATCTTTCAATATGTTTGGAAGTTATACCCGTGTGGGTGTTGCCGCTTATGAGCGTGATGCAATGCTCATTGGAGATGCCAATGCCAGAATGATCTATTATGATCAATCAGGGAATACATTCGGCATGCAGCCAGCCGATTTCGACGGAACACCTCCTCCTGCCGGGACACCCTGTTTTTATGCGCATCTGAGAAACTTTACGGATCATAAAATGGAAATCTATGAATTTGATGTTGACTGGAATAATACGGCTAACAGTTCTTTTACATTGTCAACAACATTGACCCCCTCTACATACAATACAAATGTTGGAGGAATCCCTCAACCAAATACCACTCAGAAACTTGACGACCTTTCAATATTTTTAATGTTCCGACTCCAATACAGGAACTTTGGATCACACGAAAGTATGGTGACAAATCATACCATTAGCAATAGTGGCAGAGGTGCCCCACGCTGGTACGAATTGAGGAAAACAACCGGTAACTGGAGCATTTACCAGGAAGGTACCTATATACCTGATACTGAAGAAAGATGGATGGGTAGCATTGCCATGAATGGCAATGGGGATATTGCACTTGGATATTCTGTTTCAAGTTCAAGTACCTTTCCTTCAATAAGGTATACAGGCCGTAGGTCAGATGATCCACTTGGACAAATGACAGTTGCGGAAGTTGAAGTAAAAGCTGGACAAAGCAGCCAATCAGGTATCGAGCGCTGGGGAGATTATAGCTGTATGTCTGTCGATCCGGTTGATGATTCTACCTTCTGGTTTACGACTGAGTATCGCAAATCCTCAAATTGGGGCACATATATCACATCATTCGACCTTGGTCCGCTAAGTCCACCTACTGCTTATGCAGGGATGGATACTACTATTTGCGTAAATGAACTTTATCCAGCAATTGGCGAGGCCACTTCAGCTCAGTCCTATGCATGGACAACCAGCGGTGATGGATTTTTTCAGAACCCTGGTTCATTGAGCACTTTTTACCTCAGAGGGAATGGTGATATTGCAAATGGACAGGTTGGCCTGGCCCTTACGGTTTATGGTTATGAGAGTGGATGGGAAGTAACCGACAGTGTAATGGTATTCTTGTCGGATGAACCGATGGCAGATGCCGGAAATGATACCCTTCTTTGTACAGGTGAAGTATTGCAACTTGATGGAATGGCAACGAATTACAATGAGGTGGCATGGAGAACTTCCGGTGATGGCAGCTTCAGCGATACCACTGTTCTGAATGCTATTTATTCAGCGGGCCCTCAGGATATTGCTGATGGATCAGTTGTTTTGACCCTGCTTGCCAAAGGAACAGAAGGTTGTATTGGTGAGGATGATGATAATATCAATGTTACCATTGATGAGTGCACAGGGGTGAATGAAATCGATGGTCAGGCATTGAGCCTGGGGATCAGGCCAAACCCAAATAATGGTGTTTTTGCATATGATATCTATTCAGAAAATGCCGCTGGCGTTGTAGTCGAAATACTGAATATGCAAGGGCAACTTGTGTTTACGCAACGCCTGAACAATATGGCTGGGACGTACACAGGCAGCATCAATATTGGTGATAACCCGAAAGGGATCTATTACCTCAGGATAAATAACGGACAAGATGTTCGTATTCAGAAAGTCCTGGTTCAATAATAAAAAATACATACTATCTTTGGGGTGCTGTTTGAGAATTCATTCAGCACCCTGATTATATAAACCTGTTTACAATGATGAAAAAACGACTCCTCTTCTCTCTTATCGCTACTATTGTCATAAGTATGACTTATGCACAGCAAAAAAGTTATTCACCTTCTATCATAAAGAAGGCAACCCATTTCAGGAAAACACTTCCGCTTCGCGAGATGACCATAATTCTGCCCGGTGAACGCGACAGAAGCTGGAAAGATGGTATTATCCGAAATGATGTTATGGAGAATATGTATGTTACTGATAATTCACTGCCCAATGGCCCTGACCCTGTAGCTCAACGCTTTAACGGACAAACAGGGCACCGTGGCCCGAATCTGAATTTCGACGGAGTAGGAAATGTAAATGGTGTATACCCACCGGATACCGATGGAGATGTGGGGCCTGATCATTATTTCCAAATGATCAACCTTTCATTTTCAATCTATGATAAGGCCGGTAACCAACTCTATGGCCCGGTTGACAACAGCACTTTGTGGAACGGTTTTATTGGTCCCTGGACCGGTACAAATGATGGTGATCCTGTAGTTCTTTACGATAGCGAAGCCGACAGATGGATGGCCAGTCAATTTGCAATAAACACCAGCAATGGTACTTTCTGGGAACTTATAGCCATTTCTGAAACGGGTGATCCGATGGGTGCCTATTATCAGTATGCTTTTGAATTTCCGGCTTTTAATGATTATCCGCACTTTGGCATTTGGAATGATGGCTATTATGCTACATTCAACATGTTTGGAGAATATTATCGCGGTGCAGCTGCTTCTTTTGAAAGAGATAAAATGCTTGCAGGTGATTCTACTGCCCTGATGATCCTTTTTGATATGCCCGACGGAAGTGATCAGAACAATATGCTCCCTGCTGATAACGACGGAGCATTTGCACCTGCAAATACACCGAATTATTTCATCAATTTTAAGGATGATGCATGGGGGTATCCAACTGACAGGCTTGTGGTTTGGGAATTTATTTCTGATTGGACAACACCTTCAAATTCGGTCTTTCAGGAAGCCTATGTCTTGGATACTGAGCCCTTTGATTCTCAACTTTGCGAAGCACCCCGTTGGCGTTGCATCGATCAGCCATTGACTGACGTCAAGCTGGAGTGCCTCAGTGATCGACTGATGTTCAGGGTACAGTACAGAAACTTCGGCACCTACACCACGATGGTTCTTAATCATACCGTGGATGTGGACGGGAACGGCCTTGCAGGTATTCGTTGGTATGAACTCAGGGATTCACTGGATGGTGATGGATGGGAGATTTATCAACAGGGTACCTACTCACCTGATGGTGATCACCGCTGGATGGCAAGCATTGCCATGAATGGAGAAGGGACTATTGCCATTGGATTCACAGTTTCAAATGCCACCTCAATATATCCATCCATGCGCTATGCCGGAAGGTATGCTGATGCACCTCTGGGTGAAATGAATTACCAGGAAATAGAACTGGTAACAGGTATAGGATCTCAAGGTTATAACAGGTGGGGCGACTATGCCATGATGTCGGTCGATCCCGTTGATGACTCTACTTTCTGGCACACCAACGAATATTCGATTGGTGGCTGGAAAACACGTATTGCCTCCTTCGACTTTGGCCCGATAAGTCCACCAACAGCTTTTGTAGGATCCGATACATCTGTTTGTGTTAATGAAGTATTTTATCGCACCGCAAGTGCAAGCAACCAAAAAAGTATTCTATGGGAAACAGATGGCGATGGGATCATTCAAAATGATAATAGCCTGAACCTTGCGTATCTCCGCGGTCAACAGGATATGATCAATGGTAGTGTGAACCTCTGGATGACTGCTTATGGTTATTTGCAAGGGCAAGAAGCTTCCGACAGTCTGGTGCTTGGTATCGATACCTTGCCCACTGTTGCTGCAGGTCCTGATACGGTCATTTGCATCGGACAGTCTCTTCAATTGAATGCTTATGCCAGCCCGTATGATTCTGTAAAATGGTTCACGGATGGCGATGGCATGTTTGACAACCCCATGTCATTGGCCACAGTTTATACCCCGGGCGATGCCGATACAACCAACAAAATGGTTAAGTTGACGCTGGCTGCATACGGACCCTATTGCGATAGCACAGCCTCATCACTCGACCTTGAGCTGGATATTTGCACAGGCCTGGCGGAAACAGGAGATGAACTCTTCCTGAAAGTATTCCCAAATCCAAGCCGGGATAAATTCAACCTGCAGATTACAGGCGTGGAACAGGATCATCTCAATCTCCTTATCACCAATAACACCGGACAAGTTGTATTCCGTTATCATATTGAAAACTTTAAAAACGAATACAGCAATGTTATTGATATGAGCTACTTCACACCCGGTATCTATTACCTGCAAATCAGGAATGAAGGTTTTGTGAGGACAGTGAAATTGATAAAGTACTAGCCAGCTACTACTAATCATCTGAACCTTTTCTAAATAACCCTCTGATTATCAATTTAGAGGTGTTCTAAACAAATTCCCAATTGCTTGATTGATAAGGCTTTCGGGCTGAGAGGCTTTTGCGTTTGCGCAGTCCCTCGTTCTAAGTATTTGTATATTAATATATTACGAGTGTTCAGAATTTGCTTAAAATCATTTATCAGTTGCCCTAATGTTTATATTTTTGCCCTTTGTGAATTATTAAACAAACGGCTTATTCATTAAGCCTCATAAAAAGGAGTAAAACGTGAACGATGTAATGATCTTTTCGGTGATTTCACTTGGAGCAATTGGACTTGCTGCAGCCGTTATCCTTTATTTTGTAGCCCAGAAGTTTAAGGTCATTGAAGACCCGAAGATCGATGAGGTTGAGGAAGCACTTCCTGCTGCTAACTGTGGCGGTTGTGGATATCCGGGCTGTCGTGGCTTTGCTGAAGCAACGGTGAAATCGGCAAATGAGAATAAGCATATCGAAGGGCTGAATTGTCCTGTTGGTGGTAACGATGTGATGACAAAGGTAGCCGCCATCCTCGGACTTGAAGTAGAAGCTTCCAAACCTAAAATTGCAGTTATTCGCTGCAATGGCTCAAGGACCAATTCTCCTCAGAAGGTTGCCTATGACGGACCGGCGACATGTGCTTTTGCACACAATCTGTATTCAGGTGAGGGTGGATGTCCTTACGGATGCCTGGGTCTTGGCGACTGTGTAGCATCATGTCAGTTTGACGCCATCCATATGGATCCTGAAACAGGACTGCCTGTTGTGAATGATAAATGTGTTGCTTGTGGTGCCTGTGTCAAAGCATGCCCCAGGGGAATTATTGAGCTGCGTTATAAAGGGCCTAAGGATAGAAGGATCTTTGTAAGTTGTGTGAATAAGGAAAAGGGAGGCCCTGCAAAGAAAAACTGTGCAGTTGCTTGTATCGGGTGTGGTAAGTGTGAGAAAGAATGCAAGTTTGATGCCATTACAATCGTGAACAACCTTGCGTACATCGATTTTGAGAAATGCAAGCTCTGCAGGAAATGTGCACCTGTTTGCCCAACCGGAGCCATACACGAGCTTCATTTCCCTCCAAAGAAAGAAACACCTCTACCAACTGAAGCAGAAAAGGCTGAAGTAAAAGAAAAACCAGTTACACCAGGGGCTGATAAGTCCGGCAATAAGGCCGATGATTCAAAACCCGGCGAACAGGAAGCTTAGTATTCAAATTATATCTCAATAAGAATGGGTATCTTAAAGACTTTTTCATTAGGCGGTGTTCATCCTCCGGAAAACAAGCTCTCGGCTTCAAAGGCCATTGAGGTATTGCCGCTGCCTAAACAGGCATTCATTCCGCTAAACCAGAACCTCGGTGCCCCGGGGGTACCCCAGGTACAAAAGGGCGACGAAGTAAAGGTTGGCCAACTATTGGCTAAAGGCGAAGCATTCATTTCTTCAAATGTTCACTCACCGGTTTCAGGAAAAGTGCTGAAGATCGATGATGTGATGGATCCCTCAGGATATAAACGTCCTGCTGTTGTGATCAACGTGGAAGGTGATGAATGGGTTGATAGCATCGATCGTTCAGAAACCCTGGTAAAAGAGATCAAACTCAGCCAGAAGGAGATCGTCCAAAAAATACATGAAATGGGTATTGTAGGCCTTGGTGGCGCAACTTTCCCTTCACATGTGAAACTGATGGTCCCTGATGGCAAAAAAGCCGAGGTTTTAATCATCAATGGCGTTGAATGTGAACCCTACCTTACCGCTGATCACAGGATTATGTTGGAGAAAGGAGAGGAAACACTTGTGGGGATCACCATACTTATGAAAGGCCTTGGCGTGAACAAAGCGATCATCGGCATCGAAAACAATAAAGCTGATGCCATAAAGAATATGACTGAGCTTGCGAAAGCTTACAATGGAATTGAAGTTTGCCCCCTTAAGGTGAAATATCCACAAGGTGGTGAAAAACAATTGATCAAGGCTACCATAAATCGCGAAGTTCCTTCCGGGAAACTTCCCATTGAAGTTGGAGCTGTTGTGAATAATGTAGGTACCGCTTTCGCAGTTTATGAAGCGGTACAAAAAAATAAACCCCTGTTCGAGCGTGTGGTTACCATCACAGGTAAATCTGTTTCCAAACCAGGTAACTTCATGGTGCGAATCGGAACGCCTATAAGCGAACTTATTGAAAAAGCTGGTGGATTGCCCGAAGATTCAGGTAAGATGATAGGTGGCGGACCCATGATGGGGAAAGCCCTCCTGTCAATGGATACGCCTGTTGTAAAAGGTTCATCTGGCATCCTCATCCTTCCGGAGAACGAATCGAAAAGGGTGGGAATAAAAAACTGTATCCGCTGTGCACGCTGTGTTTCGGTATGCCCTATGGGACTTGAGCCTGTATTGCTCACACAACTTGCCAGTATGGAAATGTGGGAAGAATTAGAAAAGGAAAAAGTCATGGATTGCATCGAATGTGGTTCATGTCATTATACCTGCCCTGCAGGCAGACCGCTGCTTGATTATATCAGGCTTGGGAAGAACAAGACAGGACAATTAATAAGAAACAGAGGAAAAAAATAAAATATGAGCATGTTAACTGTTTCAGGGTCTCCTCATGTTCATGGAGACTCATCCGTTAAGAACATCATGTACACTGTGGTGATTGCCATGGTGCCCGCCATGCTGGTTTCCGTATATTTTTTCGGACTGGATGCACTGCGGGTGCTGGTCATCTCATCAGTGGCATGCCTATTCTTCGAATGGCTGATCCAGAAGTATCTGATAAAAGGTCCGGTTACCATTAACGACGGGTCTGCATTGGTTACAGGGATCCTGCTGGCATTCAATGTACCCACGAACTTACCCATTTGGATCATCCTGGTGGGTGCTTTTGTGGCAATAGGGATGGCAAAAATGTCCTTTGGGGGACTTGGTAAAAACCCGTTTAACCCGGCATTGGTCGGACGTGTGTTCCTTTTAATATCCTTCCCGGTGCAAATGACCACCTGGCCGGCGCCCAAGGTATTATTCGGAAACCTGACCTATACAGATGCTATGGGTGGTGCTACACCGCTTGGATTCCTGAAAGAAGGCCTGAAAAACAACACCGTTCCGGAACTTATGGCAAAAATGCCCGATATGATGATGGATTTCATCGGATTTATCGGCGGGTCTCTTGGGGAAGTTTCGGCAGTGGCACGTTGGCTGGGAGCGAGCTATATGCTCGTAAAGAAAGTTATCAGCTGGCATATCCCATTTGCATACATAGGCTCTGTCCTGGTATTTACAGGTATACTGTGGCAGATTGATCCGAATATGTATGCTGATCCCTTATTTCATTTACTGACAGGGGGCCTTATCCTGGGTGCATTCTTTATGGCAACCGATATGGTTTCTTCACCAATGAGCCCGTGGGGGCAGATAGTCTTTGGAATCGGTTGTGGAGTGATCACGATATTGATCAGAGTATGGGGTTCCTACCCTGAAGGCGTTTCCTTTGCAATTTTGATTATGAATGCTTTTACCCCATTGATTAACCGATGGATGAAGCCAAAACGCTTTGGTGAAACCATAAAGGCAGCTTAATTTGTTCAATAGATAATACCGTAGATAAATGGCCAAGAAAGTTAAATCATCCTTTGTAAACATGGTGCTGACACTGACGCTCATCACCGTGGTGGCCTCACTGGCACTAGGTTCGATCTATAATATGACCCTGGAGCCAATTGCTGCAGCCAAAAAGGCAGCACGCGAAAGGGCCATCAAACTTGTAGTTCCTACATTCGACTCGCTAAACAGTTTCAAGGTGCCCATCCCTGCCGATCCTGATCTTACAGCAGGCAATGGTGGACAGGATTCACTTGAATTCCATCAGGCTTTTAATAAAGGTGAGTTTGTAGGCATGGCTGTCTCAACATTCTCTAACCAGGGATACGACCCGACACAAATTCAGATCATGGTAGGATTCTTACCTGATGGAGCGATCGACAGTACTGTGGTTACTCAGCAAAAGGAAACTCCGGGACTTGGTACCAAGATGACCGGTGAGAAATTCAACGGACAATTTGCAGGGAAAAATCCGCTGAGCTTTAGCTTGTACGTTACCAAGGATGGTGGACAGGTTGATGCCATTACGGCCTCAACGATCAGCTCAAGGGCAGTGTGTGATGCCATTCGCAGGGCATCCACAACTTTCGAATCATACAAAAAAGAAGGAGGAAGCGAATAATGAATCAATGGACAAATTTTACCAAAGGATTTATTAAGGAGAATGCAGTATTCGTGCTTCTTCTTGGATTGTGCCCAACCCTGGCTGTTACCTCGTCAGCTATTAATGGGATGGGAATGGGACTTGCTACCACCTTTGTTCTCGTTTGCTCGAACATTGTGGTTACCATGGTCAAGAATTTTATTCCGGATAAGGTGAGGATCCCTTCATTTATTGTGATCATCGCTTCTTTTGTGACCATCGTGGAACTGGTGATGCAGGCATATGTCCCCGCACTCTTTGATACCCTCGGGATCTTTATTCCTCTGATCGTTGTCAACTGCCTGGTGCTTGGACGTGCTGAAGGTTTTGCATCAAAACAAGGTTTCATATCTTCACTCATTGATGGCCTTGGCATGGGACTTGGATTTACTTTCGCTTTAACATTACTTGGTTCTGTGCGTGAGATGCTTGGCAACGGATCCATCTTCGATGTGAAATTTGCCACAGGGGATGCAATACTCGTATTCATTCTGCAGCCAGGAGCCTTCATCGTTCTTGGCTACCTCATTGCGTTTATAAATAAATTGAGAAAAACATCATAATATACAGATCATGGAAT
>CAZASJ010000048.1:13669-23837 GCA_964487735.1 uncultured Bacteroidales bacterium
TCATCGGTGCCATATTTGTTTCAAATATCGTTCTAGCCCAGTTCCTCGGGATTTGTCCTTTTCTGGGTGTAAGCGGCAAGGTCTCTACCTCTATTGGAATGAGTGGAGCAGTGCTTTTTGTTATGACCCTCGCCACTCTGGTTACATGGTTAATATATGTGTATGTACTTGTCCCGTTGGGGATCACCTTCTTGCAGACCATCAGCTTTATTCTGGTGATCGCATCCCTGGTGCAAATGGTTGAGATCATTCTGAAGAAGATCAGCCCGCCACTTTATCAGGCATTGGGCATATTCCTTCCATTGATCACTACCAACTGTGCAGTCCTGGGTGTGGCTTTACTTACTCAATCAAGGAATTTCGATCTGCTTGAGGCCATCGTTTTTGCAATTGCCAATGCGATCGGTTTCGCACTGGCCATGATTCTTTTTGCCGGCCTGCGTGAGCACCTCAACCTTATGCAGGTGCCCAAAGGCATGCGCGGTGTCCCTATAGCACTCGTAACTGCCGGAATCTTAGCTATGGCATTCATGGGTTTTGCCGGAATGGTCAAATAAAAGAGATGGCCGTAGCCCGACACAAAGAGGTTAATATGTATAACTCAGGGTTTAGTGTCGGACGTGAGTATTTCTGAATTTATACTGCCTCCAGTATCCGTAATCCAGTATCTTTTAATTACTTTTGTGTAAAGTAATCTTCTTTCAATGTCATTAGATACCATTATCAACTTTCAGGATGTTCCGGTTTACCAGAAGGATAACCTGATCCTATCGGATGTTTCCTTTACCCTGGAAAAGGGAGAATTTCTCTATATTATCGGTAAAACAGGCACCGGCAAAAGCAGTTTGCTTAAAACAATCTATGCTGAACTGGCCGTAAAATCCGGTACTGCAACGGTGGCTGGTTATGACCTCAGGGCCATCAGGCGAAGTGATATCCCTTTCCTTAGGAGAAAGCTTGGAATTGTATTCCAGGATTTTCAATTGCTTACCGACCGGACCGTTTATGACAATCTCCTGTTTGTAATGAAAGCCACCGGATGGAAAGACAAGCGCAAGATCGAGGAGCGAATTCAGGATGTGCTTAACAAAACGGATTTAGCTAACAAAGGGTTTAAAATGCCACATGAACTTTCAGGCGGCGAACAACAACGCATGGGCATAGCAAGGGCGCTTATCAACGACCCGGAAGTTGTATTGGCTGATGAGCCAACCGGTAATCTCGACCCTGAATCTTCTCACGGCATCATGGAGCTGTTGTTTGAAATCAGTAAATCCGGCAGAGCTGTGATCATGGCTACACATGATTACTCGCTTTTTCAGTTCTTCAAAGCAAAAACACTGGTTTGTGAAGGAGGTAAACTGGTATCCAGTATCAGCTAATTTCCTAGAATAATTTTAGGGGAGGAGTTCAATCAGCCGATCGGCATTTGTGGAATTTGAGTATCGCTCTGTAAGGGTTTTTCCCCTGAGGGAAATGTCATCTTCACTAAACTCTTTTGCAAAAAGGGCTTTCAATTTTTCTTTCAGCTCCGCTGCATCATTCCCTATGATACAAAGATCATCCAGGCCTGTACCATTCAGCATTTTATCATTGACCAGGCAATAACGTCCCTGGTATAGTACATTTAAGAGTTTGAGTTTTAAGCCTGTCGCCTGGAAGGTAACCAGGATGTTTACCTGAGCTTTTCGGATAAGATCGTACATCTTTTCGTCATCAGGATTGCTAATGATCTCAATATTCTTTTTGCCATTGATCATTTTCTTGATGCGCTCAGGTGGATTCATCCCTGCTATTATGAGCGGGATATCCATGTCATTGAAAACTTCATTGACAAGGTAAGCAGCTGCATGTGAGTTTTCAGGAACCTCAATGTTACCATGATAAAGTGCGTATTCGCCCTTTCCCATGAGCACATCCAACTCATTGTTGGGATGGAAACTCGGCATATAATGAACCTCATTATTGGGGAAATGATCCTGTAGGTATGTAGTATCCTTTTTTGAAACACACAGCATCATGCTGGAGTGCTTTAGTACACGCTGGTAAAAACGCAATTTGCAACTTGCACCCAGGAAGTAGATTCTGCTAAAAAGGTTTTTGCATACTTTAAAAAGGTTGAAGTAATACTTATGCTCAATATTGCTTTCACGGTATATTTTTACCCTGTTTCTAAGTCGCTTGTCAGAAATGTAGAAGCATGAATGCAATCCTTCAAACAATATGGGGTAATCATCCCTCAGAAGATTCTGCAACATTTCTTTAGAACGCCTGCTGGATACGATATAGGGTTTCAGACTGAGCGCTGAGATCAATCCGGTCTTGCGGGGATAGTAGTAGACTTCTTCGCAATATTTATTCAATTCTTCTGTCCTGTCACGTCCCGGGTATTCGATACAGTGCAGGTATATCTTCAAGCCTTTCGAATGCAGGGTTTTGATCTTGTAGAATACATCGATCACACCTCCGTAATTGGGTGGATAGGGCACATCAAATGAAATGATATGTAAATGTTTATCCTGCAAGGTTTGAATAGATTTGGATTAATTTTTTTTCTTCGTTTTCCCAGCACAATTCCTCTGATGCAAAATTAAGGTTTTCTTTCCATATTTCATATTGCCCTTTATTAGCCATAATATCCTTTACCGCTAAAGCAATTTCTTTTGGATCATGTGAGTTGATCACCTTGCCAACTTGATATTGATCGATCACTTTCCTGATTTCTACAAGATTGGATGCAAGTACCGGAACCCTTGCCTGGATGTAGTCGAAAAGCTTATTTGGCAAGCTGAAACGATAATTAATATTGGTATCCTTATCGAGGGTTATGGCAAGGTCAGACAGCACGGTATATTGATAGAGTTCACTGAATGGCATTTTGGGAATAAAAATCACCTTCTTTCCCAGGTTTTTATCTTTCACCATTTGCTTGAGTTGTGACAAGACGTCGCCTCCTCCAATGATGACAAAAATGCATTCATCCAGGTATTGCATGGCTTCAACCATTTCTTCAGTGCCCCGCTGAATATTGATGCCTGCCCCCTGAAGCAGGATGATCTTTTTATTTTCTGGAAGCCCGAGTTCTTTCCTGCTCTTAACAATCCTGTATTCCTGGCGGTAAGGTAGGTTTCTGATCACTTTCACAGGAACCTTGTATTTATCGTGGAAAAGACCGGCAATGGAATCATTTACTGTGTACACATTCTTCAGCTTTGGGAAAATCCATCCCTCAATTCTCTTCCAGATCCCTTGTGTGAATTTCCTGTTAACCAATTCAGGTGTTTCTGTATAGTATTCGTGGCTGTCGTATACCAGCTTTTTCTTCCTTATGAGGCTGGCCATATAATTGGCCATCAATGTGTCGAGGTCATTGGAAAGAAAGATGTCAGCTTTTCTGTTGAGCAGGAAGAAGAACAACTTTAGATTGTATTCCGCATAAAAGAGGGGACCCTTGCTAAAAAGAAGCCTCATCCTTTTCATAGTGTATTTTCGATTGCTAAGAGGCAGGCTGTCTTTTCTTTTCCGCCCGACTAGCAAAAGGTCGAATCCCATTCCACACAGAGAATTGCATATGCGATCTACCCTTTGATCAGTAACAAGGTCGTTGGTAACGGAAACTATGATCCTCTTCATTCGGCAGATTGGAATTATATGCTAATTTATATCTTTTAACGCATACATTGTCTGTTTATGCTGATATTTCAATGTGTTTTATTAACATCATCTGTTATGATTAAGCTAAATGATTATATCTTTATCATGACAATGAAGATAAGAGAAAACATATCACTCAAAAATCTGAATACTTTCGGAATTGATGTTAAAGCATCACAGTTTTTGGAAGTAAAGAAGATATCAGAATTGCATAGCTTCATTGTTTCAGGGGGGCTACAGGGGATAAATTTCATGATTCTTGGTGGAGGGAGCAATGTGCTGTTTATTGAGGATTATCAAGGAATACTGATCAAGAACAGCATTGGTGGAATAGAAGTGGAGGACACATCTTCTGTTGAAGTGATTGTGTCTGCAGGCGCCGGTGTTGTTTGGGACGACCTCGTGCATTTTTGCATTGATCATGGCCTTGGGGGCATCGAAAACCTGGTGTTGATTCCCGGAAGTGTAGGTGCCGGCCCTATCCAGAATATCGGTGCATATGGGGTGGAGCTCAAGGATCATTTTCATTCTTTGGATGCCATTGAAGTGGCTACCGGAATATTGCGCACATTTAAGAAGGATGAATGCAGCTTTGGTTATCGCGACAGCATATTTAAGCGGGAATTGAAGGCTAAGTATATTATTGTTTGTGTGAGGTTTACACTGAGCAGATCACATATTCCGGATATTTCATACGGAGCCATTCGGGAAGAATTGGAACGCATGGGTGTTGAAGGAAGCCCGAATCTGAAGGCAGTAGGAGAGGCCATCGCTGAGATTCGTCGAACAAAGCTTCCCGATCCGGAAAAAGTGGGAAATGCAGGAAGTTTTTTCAAGAATCCGCTCATCTCAGAAAAGAAATATGAGAAAATTCGTAACCGATATCCGGAAATGCCGTCTTATAATGTAGGAGAAGGGCTTGTGAAAGTTCCTGCCGGATGGCTTATTGAACAATGTGGCTGGAAGGGAAAGCAGATGGGGAATGCAGCCGTTCATGATAAACAAGCCCTGGTGCTGGTAAATATGGGCCATGCCAGCGGTAAGGAGGTTTTAGCCCTTGCAGAGCAAATCCTTGCCTCGGTTAAAAATGAATTTGCTATTGATTTGGAAATGGAAGTAAACGTGATCAAATAAGGGCAAAGGCTTTGATCGATATATGATTGGTGGAAGAAAAATATGGTATTTTTTTCGTCGGCATCTGGAAGCATTTATCTGGATAGCGGCACTGATTGCATTGGCTTTCACAAATCCTGTAGATCAATGTTACAGTTTGTGCCCCTTGCACAATCTTGGTATTCACTGGTGTCCCGGATGTGGACTTGGGCATTCCATTTCATGGCTTTTCAGGGGTGACCTGATCCAGTCTTTCCATGCGCATCCATTGGGAATACCGGCAGTAGGGATTATCGGATTCAGAATATTTTCCATCATTAGAAAGAATTATAAATACAAGGAATACTCACATAATAAATCAATAAATCATGTCTGAAATTTTTAATTTTATTCCCGAAGCACAGGGACAGGAAATGATGATGCTCCAGGAAGTTACCAAAGAGTATGATGAAAAGCAATTGAGCAATTTTGCCATGTTGTACAGGTCACGCAGGCGGGATCCCCAAATGATCCTACTTACCACTGTACTTGGTTTTGTGGTCGTTGCCGGGATTCAAAGATTCATCACCGGACAAATAGGGATGGGGCTTTTATACCTCTTTACATTTGGCCTTTGTTTTGTCGGAACCATTATCGACCTGATCAATTACCAGGATCTTGCATTTGAGTATAACAGAAGGATGATACTGGAGAGTGCAGCCCTCATTGGCAGCAGTAAATAATTCCAAATAATTATTGTCTATAAAGTGTGGCGTTTACCGCACCTGGTGCAGGTGACGGAGTCCTTGTTATAGTCAGGGGGTACCTTGATGCGCAATCCGCATGTGCATTCTATGAATGTATAATCGTTTACGGCCATCATGAGGTCGCCGGTATTTCTTTTTGTGGTTTTCTCGTCGGAGAAAGCTGCATCGCCAAATGCTTTTCTGATCCCGGGATCGTCTTGTTCCTTTAGTCCGGAGCCCGGAATAATATGACTATTTCCACCCTTTATTTCCTCGTAAGCCTTTTCATAACTCATGTAGCCGGTAGCTCCCATGGCCCTTAATATTTTTATCCTTTCCTCAATGGGAGGATGAGTGCTGCTAAGTCCTGAAGCTTTTTTCTTTTTCTGGAACGGCAGAGAAATATACATAGGGGCCGTTATGTCATTGGCCGATTTCATTTCAACTTTGGTGCCGGATATCTTTTCAAGCGCCGAGGCAAGCCCTTCGGGATACCTGCTGAAGCGGACACCTGTAGCATCGGCCAGATATTCCCTTTTACGGGAGATGGCATAATATAGCATTCCGGCAAAGATGGGTACAAGTATAGCCAACACCAGAGCCAGGATCATTACGATGGCCTGGCCTTGTCCACTATTTGAATTAGAGGAGCGGTATCTTGCTCCTCCACCCGTTAAAAACATACCACGCAGAAAGGTCTGTGATATCAAAACAATGCTTCCCAGCATTACCCCTGCCAAGGTCATAAAACGGATATCCCTGTTGTAAATGTGTGCCATCTCGTGTGCAATCACACCCTGCAATTCATCCCTGTTCAGCCTTGTGAGCAGTCCGGCAGTTACTGCAACAACCGCATATTTTGGGCTTCTGCCTGCGGCAAACGCATTTGGGGCCTCTTCATTGATAATATAAATTTCAGGCATGGGAAGGCCGGAAGCGATCTTCATCTCCTCAACTACATTAAAAAGTTGGGGGTGTATCTCAGGACTTACTTTTTTTGCATTGCTTGCTGCCAAAAGGATCTTGGCTCCACTATAATAACTAATAAGTGCCATGACGATCCATATCAGGAGTGCAATGATCACTCCATCAATACCCATCCCGTTAGGGTTCAGTGCATAACCAATGGCAGCGCCAAGCAGGGCGAGGCCAATCCCCATGAGGATGAACAGCATCATTGACTTTCGCCGGTTGGCACGAATGAGTTCCCACATAATGAACTAGAATTCTACTTTGGGAACAGCTTTTTCGGCAGGGCTTTCCAATTCAAAGAATTCTTCTTCATTGAACTTAAACATGCCTGCAACAACATTGGAAGGGAACATCTGTATCTTGTTGTTGTATCCCAAAACCTGGTCGTTATAATTCTGACGGGCAAAGGAGATTTTGTTTTCTGTTGACGTTAGTTCTTCCTGCAAGCTAAGGAAATTGGTATTTGCCTTAAGGTCAGGATAAGCTTCAACTGCGATCTGCAATTTTCCTAATGCTCCGCCAAGGAGTCCTTCAGCCGCTGCCTTTTCACCAACAGATGAAGCATTCATGGCCTGGCTGCGGTATGCTGTGATATTTTCCAGTGTTTCACGCTCATGCTTCATATAACCTTTTACGGTTTCAATGAGGTTGGGGATCAGGTCGTGACGCCGCTTAAGCTGAACATCAATCTGTGACCATGCATTCTTTACCTGGTTACGTAATCGTACAAGGACATTGTAGATGCCAACAAACCAGATTATTACTATGAAAAGTATTCCAAGTATTACAAATAATGGGATCATGTTTCCTCCTGTTTTATCAAATTATATTAATGAATTCCTTTGTTAATGTGATCCTGAAACATATCTTTCAGTAGATCGATTACTTTGTTACTATCATCATTTTGACCCAGTTTGAGAACCTCCTGCAGTTCTCCTTCATCAAACCATAATCCATGCCCCTGGGTACAGCGATCGATAAGGATGGTATCCTGAACAAGGACTTTTTCCATCTTTTTACGGCATATAGGGCAACGCACTCTTAACTCTCTGGATTTTTCATCCAGTTTGAAAGATTCGATAAGATTTTTGGCAGCTGCCTGATCGCCATAAAGTATTTCCAGTTCACCTGAGTCCAGCCAAATGCCATGTGTGAACGGGCAATAATCTATCTCCACGCCTGCAAGCTCAAGCACTAACATGGGGTCTCCTGATACCGGTGATTTCATCCTTATAAATTTTGGAATGTGAAATTAATAAAAAAATAAATGGAAAACAGATATTATCGAACACACAATGGATAATGATTTACATTTCCATTGCCCCAACAAGGTCCTGTACATTTTTAACGCCATGCCTTTGCATATATTCTTCAATTCCTGCAATAATCTTTACAGGGATCCGGGGATCGATGAAACAGGCAGTTCCAACCTGAACCGCTGAAGAGCCCGCAAGAATGAATTCGATGGCATCGGTGGCATTCATGATGCCTCCCATTCCATAAACAGGGATTTTTACTGCATTGTATACCTGCCAGACCATGCGCAGAGCAATGGGCTTGATGGCTGGACCCGATAAACCCCCTGTGATGGTAGAGAGTTGCGGTTTTCTGGATTCCGCATCAATGGCCATCCCCAGGAATGTATTTACCAGTGAAACAGCATCTGCCCCAGCTCCTTCAACTGCTTTGGCCATTTCAGCTATATCGGTTACATTGGGTGAGAGCTTAACAATGAGTGTTTTAGTATAAACTTCTCTTACGGCTTTGGTTACGGCAATGGCCGACGGACAACTTACGCCGAATGCCATGCCCCCTTCCTTCACATTCGGACAGGAAATGTTCAATTCCATGGCCGGAATGTGTTCAAGTTCATTGATTCTCTCGCTGAGTTCAATGTAGTCTTCAACAGTAGAGCCGTTCACATTGGCAATGATATGGGTATTGAATTTTTGTATCCGGGGATATATGGTCTCAATAAAATGGTCGATGCCTTTGTTTTGCAGCCCGACAGCATTCAGCATTCCACTGGCTGTTTCGGCCATTCTTGGATAGGGGTTTCCATCCCTGTTGTGCAGGGTCAGTCCTTTAATGAAAATCCCACCAAGCAAGCCCGGATCAAAGAAATCCTCATATTCTTCACCATATCCGAAGGTACCTGAAGCTGTAGTGACCGGATTCTTGAGAAGCAGATCATGGGTTTTTATATTCAGGTCTACCATAACAGATCATTTATATTGAATACCGGTCCTTCTGTACAAACACATTTGTTGCCTTCATTTGTTTCCTGTATGCAGCACAGACAGGCCCCGAAACCGCAGGCCATCAGATTCTCGAGCGATGCTTCACAGGCAATGCCTTTTTCCTTCGCAATCCCGGCTACTGCTTTCATCATCCCGTCAGGTCCACATGTATAGATCAGATCAAAATCAAATTCTTTAACTGAAAACAAACTGTGTTGGGTAAGCAGGCCTTTTTCTCCTTTGCTTCCATCCTCTGTAGTGCAATGCACCTCGCCATATGCTTCAAATTCTTCAGTGAAAAGGATATCTTCTGCCGTTCTTCCTCCTGTTAGGATCACCACTTCGTTTCCTTTCTTTTTCAGCTCTCGCCCAAGTATGATAAAGGGTGCGATGCCTGAACCACCACCAGTGATCAATATTTTTTTATTTTCGGGTAGCGAAAAGGCATTTCCAAGCGGATGCACAACACTGACAATATCACCTTTTTCCAATGTACCCAGCTTTTTAGTCCCTTTGCCGATAACCTTTACAAAAAAACTGACATAGCCATCCTTCTCGTCATAGTCCAGGTATGAAAATGGCCTTCTGAGGAAAACATCCGGATGATTGTCTACCTTGATCTCTGCAAAGTTTCCGGGGCGGATATCAGGGATGGCCTCACTCCCTGTAAACTCCAGAATATAGGAATTGCTGTTGAGCCATTTTACGTCCTTAACTGTTAAGTCTTCTATCCTTTTCATATATCCAAAAAAAATCCTCCCGAATGTTCGGGAGGACTTATTTATTTATCTTCTGTTTTATCTTCTGTGTCAGTTTCTTTTTCTTTTTCCGTTTCCTCTTCAGGAGTGAAATCAAGCAAGTCCTTTTCGTGAAGGATGTTGTACCACTGTATGACTTTTTTTATGTCGGAAACATAAACCCTTTCTTTATCATAGTCGGGGATCACATCGTCAAAGAAATCTTTCAACTCGTCAGAAGATGATTTATGTCCCAGGGCTTTGTTCCCCTCCAACATTTCATGGATTTTTTGGAAAACTTCCTTAAGTGGGATATCATCCGTTTCAGTAAATATACTGATCTCCTCCAGGGAACTGATCTTTTCGTGTGAAAAGACCGGAAACCTTTTTTGGTCATTCATTGATTCAACAAGCATACCGTTCTTGGTGTGCGAGATCATTTTGTATAAGCCGGGCTTTCCCGATATTGACAATATTTCTGTCAGATCCATCATATTCTTTAGAATTTTTGCAAATTTAAGAATAAATATGATTGAGAATAGCAGCTTTCATATTTTATATGGGTTAGTGTTAAGGGTAGCGGGTGCCGGGGACTTGGTACTTGGTGCTGGTTAGTGGGAAAAATGTAACCATTTAGCCATGCAACACTGAAACACTGAAACATTGAAACATTGAAACATTGTTTATTCGTTGATTTGTTGATTCGTTTAGTCGAAAACAAGTATGT
>CAZASJ010000049.1:0-12184 GCA_964487735.1 uncultured Bacteroidales bacterium
CAGTCCCGATTCCCGGTTCCCGGGATCGAGGATCCACGAAAAACAATGAAATCAAGCATTTCTGGTTTTTCGGGATATCCAGCATCCAGTATCCAGCACCCAGCATCCAGTATCCAGCATCCAGCATCCAGTACCCAGCATCCAGATTTTACGCTAAAATAATTTATCTCCTCCCCAATTGCAAGCCCTTAACTGTACATTGTCCTTATTGTCAGGCAGGATTTAATATTTATTTCTTATAAGCTGTATATCACCGCCTGGCTGTCGACTCCTCGGATGGCCGGATTTTTTGTGTCCGATTTTTGTGAAAAATTTATACAATGATTAAGAATATTGAATGGATTTATTAGTGTAACAATCAGTAATACAATATGATAAGTATTCCGGCACAGCCTTTGGCCTCTATATCACTATCAACTAAACCGGAATAAAATGAAAGCACAAAAAAAGAATGTCAAAATGTTTGCCGTGCTGGTTCTGATGTGCATTTTTGCATTGTCAGTATCAGGACAGGCCACCGGGCCTCCGGACTGCGACTCACTTCAATCGCTGGATAATATTACAAGCCTGACAAAAGGGCCAAATAAAACAAAAAATTGCATTGAACTTAAACTCTGTCCAAACCCGATCCGGAATTCAGCCACCCTTGAATTTGATTTATCAGAGAGATCTATGGTACAGATTGCCATTTATGACAAGCAGGGAAATATGGTTATGGATGTGGTCAGACAAAAATTCGATAAAGGACACAATAAGGTGACCTTTTCACCATCGTCATTGCCTACAGATACATATTACCTCTGTCTTTTTACAGGGAAAAAGAAAGGCATGCGCCGCTGTGTGATCATTTAGCAGCTTCGAGGATCACTACCTCCAGCTTACCGCTGAGGAGGGATTTGAATTTAAGTGCATCTTCTTTGGTGCCTTCGTACATGCCATAGTGAATGGGGATAACGATATCAGCACCTGTATCCAGGGCCGCTTCTGCAGCTTCCTCAACACTGTTCATCGTATATGTTTGACCCAGGGGGAGAAGTGCAATATCGCATTCCATATCCTTCATCTCAGGGATACGTTCTGTATCTCCTGCATGGTATATCTTTACACCCTTAATATCAATGATATACCCACACCATTTGTTTTCTTTTGGATGGAATTTGGTCTTCACAACATTGTACATGGGTACAGCCAGGATTTCAGTTCCGTCAATTTTTATTATATCACCGGGCGTTACAGTAACAATATTTTTATATCCCGCATTCTCAATATCTGCCCGGCAGTCGTTGGGGCAAACAATGGTCGTTCCTGATTTACTCACTTTCTTAATGTCTGCTATAGAAAGATGGTCTCCATGACTATGGGTAATAAGGATAATGTCGGCTTCATCGTCGATGGGCAATTCATAGGGGTCGATAAAAATCTTTTGATCACCATTTTGTATGCTGACGGCTGCCTGTCCGTACCATGTTATATCCTTAATGACCTTTGATGATTGTGCATTGGATTGGCTCATGAGTAGAAGGATGATTATTGTTGTAAATAGCTTCATAATTTCAGGATAGAGTATTTTTCACTGTCTTTTTTATTGAACAACTAAGATACTAATTTGTTAAATATGTACTTAAAGAATACTAAAACAACACAAAAAAAAAGGTACCTTTAGGCAAATAGAGACAAGAAACATCCTAAATTAATTTAAATCCAAAAACGATGAGAACGATTACCAGAAGTTTAATGTTGGCAGTTCTGATGCTGGCTTTTGTCAGCACATATGCTCAAAAACAAGGTGGTGAGGGCGATAATGTCCTCAGGAAGAAAATTCAGGCTTATAACAACCAGATGACGAATGCTATCATCGAGAATGATCATGAAAAGGTATTGTCATTTTATGATGAAAATGTTATTTCTCTTCCTAATTACAATGAAATGCTGCGTGGGATGCCGGCTGTTTCAGAACATCACAGACAAGCGGCGGATATGGGAAATAAAGTAACTGCCATGAAGCTCACAACCAAGAAAATAACTGAATACGGAGATGCATTGGTTGAGATCGGGACTTTTACGGTTACAATGGAGGTTGCCAGAATGCCTCAACCTATCACAGATGAGGGTAAATACCTCAATGTTTGGCTGAAACAAAAAGATGGTAGCTATAAGATCGTAAATGAAATCTGGAACTCTGATACACATCCTATGAAAATGAGTGGTGCGCAGCAAAAAGGCGACATAAACCCAAATTCAGAAAAACCCAACCAACTGGACAACAGTGGTGGCCAGACTACCTCGGGCTCAGAGAAAAAACTAAAATCATCATCTGAAAAGAAAAGATAGATTATTTGACAAGAGAATGTAAAGTCATTTCGGCCTCAGCCGGGATGACTTTTTTTTATTTTGCTTGAGCCAATTCCAGTACACTTATATCTGCCCAATAAGCACTGAACAGACCTTCTTTTGAGCTTAAAAAGAAAAAGTATTTTCCATCTGCAGTGATCCTGGGGCACATTTCATGAAATTCTGTATTGATGGAGGGGCCGAGAGCTATTGCAGTCTGCCAGGCTCCATGATTGCCTCTACGACTGATATACAGATCAGGTTTTCCCCCGTTTGCCCTTGCAAAGATGAGTGTTTTTTCATCAGGGCTTATATAGGGCGTGCATTCGCTGTATTGGGTGTTAATGATTGAATCCAATTTGTATGGAGTCTGATATACCTTGTTTGATAATTCGGAACAATATATATTGCCATTCGACGAAAAGTATATGTTCCCGTTTTCGGCAAGGCTGAATTGCCAGTGGAGGTCGAGGGAATTCAGTTCACCACCAGGCTGACAGGGATTGTATTTGCCTTCACCATCCAATTCGCAGAAATAGATATACTCCCTGTTATCACTTTTGTTATAACTTGAAAAGAATAGTCTTTCACCGGCAGGATCAAGGCAGGGATCATCAGAATTTTCCACTTCATTATTTGAGAATAACAGACTTGGTGATGACCACGTGCTGTTTTTTTCCATACTGAACATAATGCCTTCGTTATCCATGGTTTTGTAGTAGATGCATTTGCCATCTGCTGTGAAAACCGGGGCTGAATGCAGATCGTCGGGAATGATGCCCGGGGCGAAACGTTCCGGCCTTGTGCCCGGTGGTAGCTGTCCCATATAGCTGCCCGATAAATGTACGGAGGTGCTTACCTGACTGCTAAGTAGAATGATGAACAATGGGGACAAGATAAGAACAAGGCCTCTCCTGAGCAATGTCAAAAAATGCCTCGATTTAGTAATTTCTTTGCCGGTTTTATATTCCATCAGGCCAACTTATTGTTCATTTCCGTCATTTTCCCACAATGCCGGTGAGTATAATAATGTTCAATTATTATACCATGTATTGTAATTTGTTGATAGCTAATCAATTACTTATATAATCTTTGATCCGTTTATTTTTTAAAGTGTCCGTTTATAGATTCAATTGTTCGAAGTCGTACATAATTAAATATAAAAGCCATTTTTATGCAAAACGGGCAAGGCTTTTTGTTTGAATGCTTGATAAGTTTTCGTTTAAGTTTGAAAGGAAAGATAGCGAATTAGGAAGCTGCATGCAAGCACAATTAAGGTAACGGTTGACTTGGAGCAGTTATCGGAGCAATTATCTGTTAGAGAGCGAAAAGAGTGCATGGTTTTATTAAAGTTTGGCAGAACGCTGCCACATGGTACTCAGAAACAGTTTAAATCAATAATTCCCTCGTGGCTTGCCAGGAGGGTAGTTAATATTAAGTATTTTCCTTATTTGAAAAGCTTAATCGGAATAGTATAGGAAGTAGTAAGCTTCGACATTATCAAGGTATACTCCGTCGAAACCGGAATTGATAATTTTCCTGGTGTATGAATCGTCATTGCCATATATGATTTCCTGCCAGCTGTCTTTCCAGAACTTAACCCAGAACTCATCATCGTATCCTTCGTATTTTCTTCTGATCCATAGGGGATGATGCAGCCCCCAGTTATCTTTCCAGTAATACCTGAATTTTTCGGCGGAGCCGATATTCATATATGCTATGACGAGCCTCGAAGCCCCGCTTTCCTTTGTTTTTAGCTGCTCAATTTCAGAAGATGTAAAGGCAGTGCCTGAAAAGAAGAGATCGATCAGGATCAGATCATAATCTGTTTCAGCTATGGCATGGATCATTTCCTGTTTCGAAGAGAAATTATCTGTGCTAATGAGGTAAAGATAATTCCGGGCATCTTCAAGGATATATATATCGTTGTTGTTTACAAAAGGGATGTCGTCAGGGATGAGCATATAATCGTAGTTGGTGCTGATCCTCGGAAAACAAATAAAACCCTCATTATAATTTTTATCCAGGGCGTCCTGAACATTGTTATCATCCGATATAAATTCTGCCACCATGATGGGTTTAGATTTCTTCAGTTCTTCCAATAAACTCAGGCGCTCCTGGTCAGGCGAGTAAGACCCGTCATAAAAGAGTTCCTCCACTCCGAAGCCATCAATTGAATTCATATATGAGGCGTTCATTCCATCATTTTGGTCAAGATTATTAAATGCCAGTTCAATCCCATTCTGAGGAATAACAATGAAGTCGGGATCAAAGCCATGTGCGTAATCGGAAATGGCAATTACAAAGTCCTGCATTTTTGCTGAAGCTTTATCGGAACGCTTTTCCTTTGAACAGCCGAATAAGAATAGTGCAATGCATGCCAGGATGATTATTCTTTGCATTGGATGTTATCTTGGTAAAAACAAATATACCAATTAAATATCATTTTTTCAATTTGAAAAAACCCTGAAGTAAAATGGGAAGTGATGAATATGCTGAGATAGATAGAGTGCCGGGTTCCCGGTTGAAAGTTCAGATTTCTTATTTCGAAATCCGGCTCATATGCTCAAGGAAAAGATCTTTCTTCCCTCTGGAAATTGGGACTGAACTGGCGTCTGTCATTTCAATGTATCCACCTTCATGGCGGATGTATTTTTTAACATGCTCAAGGTTGATCAGGTGGGAATTATGCGTGCGGAAGAAATTACGGTCGGAGAGGAGTTCCTGGTATTCTTTGAGGTTTCGTGAAACAAGATATTTCTGCCCACTCTCCATGTAAAACCATGAATAACTGCGATCGGCCTCAACACGGATGATCTCCTTGGTGTTCAAATACTCCATTCCATTGGAAGTAGGTATGGCAAGCTTGGATGGCAAACTGCTGCGGAGATTCTCAAAAAGAGTATTGAAATTTACATTTCTGTTTGTCTTTTCCAGCCTGCCTTTTTCAACTCGTTGTACCGCTTCAATGAATTCATTGATATTTATGGGTTTTAAGATATAGTCAACAGCAGAGAATTTGATGGCCCTGATGGCATAGTGGTTAAAAGCGGTAATGAAGATCACATCGAAATTCTTTTCAGGAAATGCTGCAAGCAGGTCAAATCCACTGCCATGTGGCATTTCAACATCCAGAAAAACAAGATTGGGTTTTTCTTTTGTTATCACCTCAATCCCTTCTATTGCCGAGTATGCTTTTCCTATGATCTCAATATTCGGACAATATTCTTTTGAAATGGACTCGATAAAATTTACCGCATCCTGCTCATCATCCACAATCACTGTCTTAAGTATATCCATCGTATTGGTTTTTAAAATCTTCCGTTACCTGTCACCCTGAACTAAGTTTCTGGTTACTGGTTTGATCATGCCTGAATAGCGTTGACCGCTTTTTTAAATATACACTAAACCCTCAAACTTATTAATAATAACTAGGCATTCGGCACTCGGCACTCAATTCTGGTTACTGCTTCCTGGTTTTTATTTGTAAGGATGAGTGTAAAAATGAATATGTCATCGGACTCTCAACCCTCACTGCGTCCACAGTAGTTTTACCGAAGGTGGAACCCTCAAAATCCCGAAAAACCAGAATTCTTTGAATTCATTGTTTTTCGAGGATCCTCGATCCCGAGAACTCGGGATCGGGACTCAACCCTCAAAACTCAACCCTTTTCTCCCTAAGTTATAATCGGAATGCAAATCACCACCCTGGTTCCGCTTGCTTTTCCTTTATCATCAACCATATCTGTGTAATCTACCTTCATATTTTTGCCATATAATGAGTTTACCAGCTTCAGTCTCGATTCGGTTATACTTGTTCCCAACGACCTGTGGCTTTCGTTTTTACTGTTCTTGATCTGCATGGCTTTTTTTCGGCCAATCCCATTGTCTTCAATAGTGCAGAGGATGCATTTCTGATCAAGCTTCAGGCTTACGTGGATGCTTCCCTTTCCTGCCTTGTTCATAAGGCCGTGGCCTATGGCATTCTCCACATATGGCTGGATTAGCATTGTTGGGATCTTGTACATATAGGTGTCGATCTCTTCATCGATTTCTATTTTCCAGTCGAACTTTTTTTTGAATCGCAGCGACTCAAGTTCAAGGTAAAGTTCCAGCGCCTCTATTTCCTCATCGATGGGAATGGCCGGATGTTCACTGTTTTCCAATGTTTTGCGTATCAGCTTCGCGAACTTGGTCATATAGTCGTTTGATGCCATGCGATCGTTCTGAAAAACATAATACTGTATTGAATTCAGGGTGTTGAAGATAAAATGAGGGTTCATCTGCGTGCGCAGGTTTTTCTGTGTCAGGTCCGAGATCCTGTGATTCATGGCTTCAAGCCTTTGTTTTGAGCGCAGCTTATTGGTCCTGATAAACATTATAGCAATGATAACAATCAGTAAAGTCAATCCTCCGAATCCATAGAGCAGGTAGTTGTTCCTTTGCAATCGAATGGCCATGAGTTCCAGCTCCTGTTCACCCTTTTCGATTTCGTATTTTGTTTGTGCCTGGAGCAGGTTTCGGCGGTAATCTTCCGACTGTAAAGTATCGTTGTAGGCTGAGTGAAGTATGTAATTATCGTATGCCAGCTGATACCTGCCCATATTTGCATACATTTTGCTGATGTCTTCATATAGCCATGAGAGGTTATACAAATCTCCGATTTCCTGTGAAACTTCAATACTCAATGTGTAGTATTCAATGGCCTTTTCATAGTAGTTCCAGTCGCGGTAGATATTCCCGATATTTCCCAGGCAATTTGCGATCAGGTTCTTATGCTTCATTTGCCTGGAGATGTCCAGGTCTTTTAGGTATAGCTCCAGGGATTCATCATATTTTTCCAACTCGAAATAACCAAAGGCTGCACGGTTCAGGGCATTTGCAACTGAAAGACTGTCATTTACAGCCAGGGCTTTTGCTGCTAGTTCAAGGTATAACTGAATGCCTTCTTCTGTTTTCCCGTTTTCACGTTTCACATCTCCCAGCCTGGATAGAATAGCAAAAGCTGAACTTCTTTTTTCCTGCCAATCAACAAGTTCCAGGTAGCGTTCATAGTATAATTCTTCAGATGTATAATCACGAAGGTTATAGTAAACCCTTCCCAGGCCAAGATTGGCTTCTGCTTCAATATCTTTCAGCTTCATTTTCCGGGCTAGTTCAAGTGTTGTGTTAAATTCACTTATGCTCTGGGAGAAATTGCCGCTTCGGAAGCTTAGCCAGCCTTTGAAGTTCATTAAACGGGCTTCATCTTCCGGATCTTTACTCTTATAAAGAACTTTAATGATGGATTCGATCAGACCTACCGACTTCTTATATTCAGATTTTGCGTCGTATATCCTGATCATAATCAGGAAAAAATCAATATCAGGCCGGAAACCGAGAGATTCTGAAAGCTGAACGCCTTTTTCTGCATAGATCAACGCTGAATCTGCATGATCATGATTTACATAAAAGCGGGAAAGCTCAAGGTAACACTTGATGCGGATGCTGTCGGATCTTGTTTCCGTCAAGACATCATACAGGCTATCGGTTTGGGATTGCAATTGCCCAAAGCATCCGGTCATCAGTATCAATACAATTAACCAGCGCATTTTATTGTAAGTATATAAAATCATTTTATGCTCCTAATAGCCGGTTAAATGTAGCAAAATAATCAATATCCATACCGGCCTTATGAGGTCAAAGGTATCTGCCTTCTGATAATCAAATGCCGGCTAACTTTCGTATTATCCTTTTCATCCTATAAATGGCCTATATGAAGCAATATTTGAAATAATCCTAAAAAGCCATCAATATCAATGCTTGGAGATTCAGATAAAGATATTATTTTTGTATTGTTAAGCGGGAATAGCTCAGTTGGTAGAGCATTAGCTTCCCAAGCTGAGGGTCGCGGGTTCGAGTCCCGTTTTCCGCTCAAACAGAAAGGGCCTTAATTTGCATTGCAAGCTAAGGCCTCTTTTTGTATTTTTGCAAATGGCCTTAAGCTAAATCACAAATGAACATTGGAGTACTTATGCTTGATATCTTGTTGCTTGTCCTGAGTTTCGGGGCCATGCATATTATATCCGAGCGCTACTTTATTGAGTCCCTCGATTATCTGTCGAAGAAATTGCGCCTATCCTCCGATATGGCCGGGTCAACCCTCATGGCTGCCGGCTCCAGCGCGCCCGAACTTGCTGTAGCTCTTTTTGCGATATTTATGAAAGGCCATCATGAGGCCATAGGCGTTGGAACAATTGTCGGCTCCGCCCTTTTTAATATTTTGGTGATCACGGGCGTGGTAATGTACCTCAGAAAATCAAGCAAGCTTATCTGGCAACCAATATTCCGCGACATTGTATTTTATATTATAGCCATACTGCTACTTGCTTATACTTTCCATAATGGCGAGATCAGCCTCCTTAGCGGAGTATTGCTGGTAGGGGCATACATTGCTTATGTTATTGTTGTCTATTTCTGGAAAAGAATTTTTCCTTATGATGATATTGAAAATGAACCTGAAAAGAAAGTTGTTGAAATTGAAAGGCAAGAGGGAACTTTGAAAAACGGATTGCTGGCCATTGACCGCTTCCTGATGCGCTTTCAGATTATCGTCTTTATAGTTTCCATTGGACTGATCAGTTTCCTTAGCTGGGTATTGGTAAGTTCTGCTGTAGGTATCTCCGATGCCCTGGGTATCCCTGAGTTGTTAATTGGGATTACCATCGTGGCTGTTGGGACATCCGTTCCGGACCTTATTTCTTCGGTAATCGTGGCAAAGCAAGGCCGGCCCGGTATGGCGATTAACAATGCCATAGGTTCCAATACTTTTGATATCTTAATCGGCCTGGGACTGCCTTTCCTGCTCTATGTATTGATATTTGGTGAAGGCTTTGCCCTCCTGAGTGATGGCTTGCTCTTTTCTGTGATCACTCTTATGGGATCGGCTATCCTATTGTTGATATATTTTGGACTTTCCAGGTGGAAAACATCCAAAGCAATGGGCTATTTCCTGATTGGGCTGTATGTACTCTATGTGATCTATATCAGTTGCAGCATTGCTTGCTGAGAATAAAAAAGCTCCGCAGAAGATCTCCACGGAGCTATACATCAGAATTATTTCTTGGGTTTTATTTGCTCATTGCAATTTTCTTTCCGCCAATGATATAGTGGAATCCTACGTAAAACATTACAGTCGCTGTGTGTGAAGCATCGTAATTTCCATCCCTGTTTTTGAGTTGGTAAGCACTGGCATTGATATCAGTCATTCCATAAGAAAACCTTCCCCCGACGGAAGCATACATCATTTCTTCCACGATGTAGATGTCAGCTCCAAGATCAAGAACAACGGCTATATCCATGCTGTTGTAACGATCTGTGATGTCTTTGGTAGCCGGATCAAAAGTATTTCCTTCTTTGTCGGTAATTTCAAACTCGCCTTCCATAGAATTTCCGTTGATGGTATATTCCTGTTCAGCTTTCTGCAGGAAACTGAATTGAGGGCCGAAAAGCAATCTGAAACGTGCCCGGCTTTCGCCGTAAGTGTACTTGAAGAGAACAGGCACATTCAGGTAGCTCAGGTCTACCTTGCGTATAATGTCTTGGTTGGCCCAGGTGTCGAAATATTTTTGACCTTGCTTCTGGGTCCCGATCTCTGCAAACAGACCGATGTTATCATTAAAATTGTATCCTACTTGTAAGTTGAACCCGCCTCCGAAAGTGTAATCATAATCCATCTCTTCCAGGCCATAATTACTCTGGTTTATGATCCAGGTAGTTCCGTAACCGCCTTGCAGGCCGACTTCAAAGTGTTTTGCCTTTTGGGCCGTAGCAGTGGTAAATGCCAGGCCAATGATAATCAGGGTGATAAGTGTCCTTAATTTCATGATCTTGTTTTTTAATTATACGTTGGTTAAGTAGTGTTATTCTTTTGATCAGGGGAAATTCCCAAATAATGTAATTTTCGAGGTAAATATACGTAAATAAATGTGTCAGGTTTCCCCTTTTTGGGTAAAAATGCAAATTGCAGACTCGTACATACCATTTGTTGATTGGGAAAGCCTCAGGAAAGAGCGAAACAATATATCCCGTTATTTGTTTTAATTTTGTCACAAATTAATTTATTAGAAAATCTATACTATGATGAGGAACTTATTATCCAGTCTCCGAATGAAAGGAATGATCATGATCTTTCTTGCCGGAGTATTAGCAACAACAAACATGATGGCACAAAAGCAGATCCCACTTGAAGATTTCTTCAAGAATCCAGAGAAAACGTATTTCCAGATCTCACCAGATGGGAAATATTTTTCCTACACGGCTCCTTACGAGAACCGTATGAATATCTTCGTTCAGAAGATAGGAAGCAAAAAAGCCTCCAGGCTTACCAGTGAAACAGACCGTGGAATTTCGGGTTATTTCTGGGCAAATGAAAGTCGTATTCTTTATCTGAAAGACAATGGCGGTGATGAGAATTTTGCTCTTTATGGCGTGGATAAAACAGGTAAGAATCAGAAATGCCTTACTTGTTTTGAGAATGTTCGTACTCAGATCCTTGATGAACTAAAGGATATTCCTGACGAGGTGATCATCGGTCTGAATAAACGAAATCCTCAGGTTTTTGATCCGTACCGCCTGAATATCGTTACAGGTGAAATGACCATGCTGGCCGAAAATCCTGGCAACATTCAGGGTTGGATGACCGATCATGATGGGAAATTGCGTGCAGCTTTTGCAATTGTTGACGGAGTGAATGTCCAAATCCAATACCGCGACAATGAAGATGAAGAATTTAAACCGGTTCTCACAACCAGCTTCAAAGAAAGCGTAGAACCTTCATTTTTCGATTTTGAAAACAAAAATGTTTATGCCACTTCAAACCTTGGCCGCGACAAATCAGCCGTAGTGCTTTTCGATATTGCCAATGGTAAAGAAATTGAAGTTCTTTATGAAAATGATGATTATGATGTTGGTGGTGTCAGCTATTCAAGAAAAAGAAAAGTGATCACTTCTGCTTCATATACTTCATGGAAAAGAGAACGTCACTTTTTTGATGAGCAATCAAAGGAAATTTATGCCCGCCTTGAAAAAGATCTGGGTGAATATGAAATCGCTGTTACAGCTGTGAATGATGATGAAGATATGTATATCATCCGTACATACAGCGACCGTTCACTGGGCTCATATTACTTGTACGACCTGAATGCAGATAAACTTGAAAAAATTCATGAAGTAAGCCCCTGGATCGATGAAAATGAAATGGCCAAGGTATATCCTATTTCATATGAAGCGCGCGACGGGCTGGTGATCAATGGTTACCTTACCCTTCCTAACGGATTGACGATGGAAACTGCCAAAGATCTTCCTGTTGTGATTAACCCACACGGAGGACCCTGGGCGCGTGATAACTGGGGATTCAATCCTGAGATACAGTTTCTTGCAAACCGTGGTTTTGCAGTCTTGCAAATGAACTTCAGGGGATCGACCGGTTACGGCCGTGATTTCTGGGAACGTTCATTTAAGGAATGGGGACTTAGCATGCAGAATGATATTACCGATGGCGTTTACTGGCTTATCAGGCAGGGCATTGTCGATAAGGATAAGGTGGCAATATATGGTGGTAGCTATGGCGGATATGCTGTTTTGCAAGGCATCGTTGTTACCCCAACCCTTTATGCAGCAGCTGTGGATTATGTGGGTGTTTCAAATCTCTTTACATTCATGAAAACCATTCCTCCATACTGGGAGCCACTATTGGCAATGATGTATGAAATGGTGGGTAACCCGGAAAGTGATAAAGCTCAGTTTGAAGCTACTTCACCTGCTCTGAATGCCGATAAGATCATGACCCCGCTCTTTGTTGCACAAGGTGCCA
>CAZASJ010000049.1:12232-23640 GCA_964487735.1 uncultured Bacteroidales bacterium
GTGAAAGCACTGGAAGAAAGAGGCATCGAAGTTGAGTATATGGTCAAAGAAGACGAAGGACATGGATTCCACAACGAGGAAAATCGTTTCGATTTCTATCGTGCCATGGAAAAATTCCTTTCGGAGCATATTAAATAAAACAATCCATATTGAAATATAAAGGAACTCTGCTTTTGCGGGGTTCCTTTTTTTCAATTTAACAATCCCTCGTGGCTTACCCCGAGCCTGGTCAACTTTAAGAATTTTCTTTCTTTGTATGCTGACTTCTGAATACTGGCAAAGGGTGAACAAATTCTGCCAACAATCAAGTATTTCTTATCTTTGACTCATGTGTCATATCTATGCGATCGGAGAAAGTATTTACGACATCATTTTCAAGAATGGTGAGCCTGTTGCAGCCAAGGCTGGCGGTTCAATGCTGAATACGGCTGTTTCCTGTGGGAGATTGGGACTCCCGGTATATTTTATCAGTGAGTATGGCCTCGATCAGACGGGTGACATCATAAACGATTTTCTGATTGGAAATGCTGTGAATACTTCCGGAGTATATCGCTTTGCAGATGGGAAAACAGCTGTTTCCCTTGCATTTCTCAATGAGGAGAATGATGCCAGATATAGTTTTTATAAGCTCTATCCGGAAAAAAGACTCGCCATTGATCTGCCTGATTTTACAGAAGGTGATATCGTATTGTTCGGAGCTTTTTATTCTTTGATGCCTGAAGTCAGGACACAACTTATTTCTTTTGTTGAAGCGGCACGTACTTCCGGCGCTCTTATTGTTTATGACCCCAACATGCGTAGTCCTCACAAAGACGAAATAAATTCCCTCCGGGAATTGGTTTTTGAGAATCTAAGCCTGGCTGATATTGTGAGGGGCTCAGATGAAGATTTTAATACCATCTTTGGTATTGAAACTGGAACGGCTGCTTATGGTAAAGTGAAAGAATATGGCGTTAACTGCCTGATTTATACAAGGAGTAATATTGGTGTCGAGCTGTATACTCCGCTGGGGAATGCCATGGTAAAGGTCGTTCCGGTCGATGTAGTGAGCACCATCGGTGCAGGTGATAGTTTTAATGCAGGTTTGATCTGTGAACTCTTCAGGGGAGGCGTGACACGCGAAAAAATGCCATCACTGACCCTCTCCGATCTTGAGCAAATCGTAAAAACAGCGATCAGCTTTGGCTCCCATGTGTGTATGCATTATGAAAACTATATCTCTGAGAAGTTTGCTGAAGATTTTAAGTGATTGGATGCTGGATGCTTCACCTTCGCTTTTCATCATCCGAAACCTTACGCGAGCGCTGAAGCTACTCAGCGGAGGCGCTGGCGAAGGATGAAAAGCTTTGGTGAACAAGGTGGATGCTGGATACTGGATGCTGGATATCCCGAAAAACCAGAAATCTTTGATTTCATTGTTTTTCGTGGATCCTCGATCCCGGGAACCGGGAATCGGGACTGGATGCTGGATGCTGGATGCTGGATGAATGTCAATCCATAATCAATAATCCATAATCCATAATCCAGTGCCTCCTCTGTAGTTTTAACGAAAGAGGATAATCCATAATCAACGTAGCACTCAATAGGGGAATCAACCACTGGTCGGATGTGGTTTCCTGTTCTTTTTCTTCAGTGACTGATAATCCAGATAGTACAGTACTTTCAATGAGAAACTATTGGTCATTGGGGATTTAAAGGTAAACCTCAGGTCGTTGAAGTAATTGTCGAGATTATCACTCTTTTCTGTGTAAATATTGTTTTTCCATACAAAGATCAATTCACTGGCAGGAGCAAAGATCCATCTGAATATCATGTCGATATTAAAGGCCGTTGAGGTAAAGTCATGGTCTCCGGTATAAGTGCCGGGATCCAGGTATCCGTCTTTTCTTAAGTTGTAAAAATCATTGTAATTAACCTTGATCCAATAATGCCTTGCCCTGATGGATAAAGAAATATTTTTTGCAAAAATGTATTCCGCATCCAGGACATTCTCAATATTAGAAACATTTCTTTTCCCCATTATGATCACTTCTTCACCGGCATTGCCGATGCTATCTGTTACGTATCCTATGGTATTATCGTCATTGTCATATTCCGATTCAAGTGTGATGGAAAATCGGTCGTTTATTCTTATTCTGGGCTTAAGCCTTAAGTTATATCCTGATCCATTATATTCGCTGGCAAGCCAATATCCGGCACTGAAATCAAGAACAAAACGCTTGCGGTAGTCGGGAGAAAGAAAGAAGCTTCCATAATAAGTTTCGGCACGGATCAACTTCCAGCCATCCACCCTTGGCTCGTAAAAATCGTTTGATTCCACCGGTTTGATATCTATATTGAGGCCGGCAGTAAAGAAGTTGCGGAAGGTTGTACGATTGCTGTATTCAACGTCAAAAAAGACAAAATCCCTGGGTGCGTAGAGCATATCATACGAAAACTGAAGCTCGTTTTGCATATTCAGAATAATACCTACAGGATCATATATGTTATATTCGAACTCAATGTCGTTATCAAATCTGTTGTTCCTGCTGTTGAACCCCATGTCGTTAATATCATAGGTGTCTGTTTGTGTCAGGTGGGAGTATGAGAACCTGAAATTTCCGCTTATCTTTCCTGCATCAAGGCTATAGGATGTTCCAAAAGCATTGGTCGTATCGCTATGATATTTCTGACTGACATTCAATTTCCCTGATAGCCCCCACATGTCGCTTTTGGTCCTCAACTCAAATTCTGTCCCGGTAACATTGGCTATGTAATGTTCTCTTCCTTTGTATACATTCGTATTATAAAGGCTGATGTAGGAATTGTTTTTGAGGTTCTGGTCGAATACAAGCATGTTGTAATTGCTCGCTGGCTCGGTAAGTATTTTTTCTTCAACCCCTGTGGAATCGATTATTTTTGCAAATGAATTTGAAGTAACGGCATTCAGGACACCTATGGCCAGGCCATTCCTGTTCCGCCCTGAGATTTTGGTTGCGTTCAGCAATTGAACCTCATCCGGATTTTCTTTGATGTTATCCGATGAATACTCATCCTGAACATCCCAATATCCTTGTGGTATGCCTCCAATCCTTCGGGTGTAAAAGATTTCGCCTCTCTCAAAGAGTTCAGTCCCTTCTGTAAAAAATGGCCTGCGCTCCTGGTAGTAAACTTCAAAGGGTGAGAGGTTTACAATAACATCATCAGATTGTACCTGCCCGAAATCAGGGATCAGTGTCATGTCAAGTGTAAAACTCTCGCTGAGACCCAGCTTCATGTCCAATCCATAATTATAGGAGTATCCCCATGAATCATTTTCAGGAAGTTTCTCAGTATATCCGGCAATATAGGGGATGAAGAACAGTCGCAGAGGTGGTTTGATATCTGAGATCCCGGTGAGTGTCCCTGATTGGTTGAATACCCCTTCAAGGGTATTGTCAATGTAATTCCATGTAGACCATTCTCTGTACCTCCTGACGCTTCTCCACATATTTACCCCCCACTTCTGTTCAGTAGATTTTGGGAAGCGGATAGCAGCAAATGGGATCTCAATTTCACAAACCCAACCACTGTCATTGATCTCAACGGCACTTTTCCAAATGGGGTTCCAGTTTTTATCTCTGTGATTGGCAGCATGCTTGGTATCTACCTCCACCCCGGAAGCCGATACCTTGAATTCAAATGCATTCAGTCCGTCATTGTAGGGAGTGATGTCAATGGTGAAAAAATCAGCATTGATATCGTCGTTATCCCTTGTTCCCAGCTCCCTGTAAATGCTGTCGGGCTCACTATCGTAAAGCATGGCTCCGATATACATTGCCCGGTCGTCATATAGTATCCTGACTACTGTAGGTTGTTTTGGGGCGGCAGCATTGTATGGCGAATATTGAATAAAATCCTTTGCAGGCATCGCATCATCCCAGGCCATCTCATTCAATTTTCCGTCGATCTTTGGTGCTATCGATGTTCTGTGTGCATTTACATTTTTAGGCGCAGTGGTTTGCGTAACTGCATGAACGGCAACCAGAATGGCGATAAAGAATAAAAAAATCCGGTAATTATGATTGAATGACATTAATTCCCCTGCTTTGTAGTACAAAATTATTCAAATATGGTAATAATTTAACAGTGGAAGTTAAATAAATTGGAAAAGGTGAAGTCAAAAGGATTATTGATTATGGATTATGAATTATAGACCTGAAACCAGTTCCGATTCCCGGCCCCCGGGATCGAGGGTCCACGAAAAACAATGAAATCAAGCATTTCTGGTTTTTCGGGATATCCAGTATGTTATCCCTTATCTGCCTACCCTTTCGTCCACCTTCATCACAAACAACTGGCCTGTTTCATACTTAACTACTTCAATTGCATCACCTCTTTCAATATAGCCTGAGAGGGCCGTGGCATCATAAACATCATCATCGATTCTTACTTTACCTGCCGGACGCAGGACTGAGTGTGCAATGCCTTTTTTGCCAATCATGCTCTCATATTTCACATCAGATGTTGAAAACCCATCGGTTTTCAGTTGTTCAGCATCCAGGGCAAGGTGTCCGAAGATAGTGGTAGTAAATAGTTTCTTGCTTATCCAGAATGACCCTATGAGGGCGAAGAAAATAGCGATGACCACAATGAAGAATGCAGTGGCTCCTGCTTCAATTCCAACAGTGGAAAAATTCAGTCCTACGTTTCCTATCAGGCTGAGCGTAAGCCCAGCGACTACCAGGCTTATCCCTGCAAATCCTGCCACTCCAAAACCAGGAATGGCAAATACCTCCACCAATATCAGAATGACACCTATTACAAAGATCACGATCTCCCAATTATCAGCCAGGCCTTCAATATAAAGGGGTGCGAAATACAGCATGGCCCCGATGATTGATGCGACCAGCGGAAACCCTACTCCCGGACTCTGCAGCTCAAAATAGATCCCACCTACGATGATCATGATCAAGAGACCGCTGATTAGCGGGCTAATGAGAAAACCAATGATCTTATCGGCAGCTGTTTCTCTGTGTTTAATGATCTCGTATTTGGGTATACCGGCATCTTCAAATAATTCTGCAATGTTTTCCACCTTTCCTTCGCAAAAGCCGTATTCAATCGCTTCGCTGGAGGTGAGAGTAAGGACTTTTCCGGTATCAACAATACCAGCTATATAAATATCAGGATCGACCATGGCCTGTGCAATGTCCGGATCACGGCCATTTGCTTCGGCGGTTGATCGCATCCACGACCTCATATATGACTGATACTTATCGGGAACGGCTTTTCCTGTCTGATCAACAACCGTAGCAGCACCAATGCTGGCTACAGGAGCCATATAAATGCTATCGCAGGCAATGGCAATAAGCGCGCCTGCAGATGCCGCATTATTATCAATAAATACATATACCGGAATATCGCTGTTGAGGATACTGGTACGAATCGAATCTGCAGCATCCACAAGGCCCCCATAGGTATTCATGTGAATGAGAATGATATCGGCACCTATCTCCTTAGCTTCCTTGAAAGCCCGCTGAGTCGTCCTTACCATAGGAGGTGCGATCTCTTCCTTAATGTCAAATTTGTAGATCAGGATTGACTTCTCTGTGCTGTCGTTCTGGCCAATGCCCAATAAGGGTAAAAGAAAAACCGCCCATAAAAAAAAGAGTGCTTTGTTCATATTTTCAGATTGTTTTGTAAAGATAAGATATTTATGGATGCTTTATGTACAGAAATTTCAATGGTGGTTCAGCACTATACAATAACCAAAAAGTCACCATCCTCATCCATTTTTGTCAATCGGACATTTATGATCTGGTTCACAAGATCTTCCCGGAAAGGGGTTTTAACTTTGATGTAATTTTCGCTGAAACCATGCATAAAACCAGAAGAATTGTCAGATTCAAAAAGAACAGAGACTGTCCTACCGAGATTGTTTTTATAAAAGGCCGTTTTTTTTCTGTCAGAGAGATCATGCAATAAGCTGCTTCTTTTGCGTTTAACCGCCTTCGTTACTTTTCCGGCAAGCAAAGTGGCTTTTGTTCCGGGCCTTTCTGAATAGGTGAAGACATGCAAATACGAAATATCAAGACCTTCCAGGAAATTATAGGTATCCTGAAAATCTTCATCCGTTTCACCGGGAAAGCCAATGATCACATCAGCTGCAATGCAGGCATTTGGCATATGTTTTTTAACTTCTTCAACTCTCATGGCAAATGTTTCCCGCAAATACTTGCGTTTCATTGCCGTGAGTATTTTATCCGACCCTGATTGCAATGGAATGTGGAAATGAGGCAGAAACTTAACAGATGAAGCCATAAATGAAATAATCTTTTCATTTAAAAGGTCAGGCTCAATGGAAGATATCCTAAGCCTGTCAATTCTTTCCACTTTTTCGATCTCCTGAAGCAGCTCATAAAATGTTTCTCCATGGGGTTTCCCGAAATCTCCAATATTTACGCCTGTCAGGATGATTTCCCGCATATCAGTGGCTGCGATCTCTTTAACGGTCTTTATTGTATCCGAAATCGTGGCGCTGCGACTTCTGCCCCTGGCAAAAGGGATGGTACAGTAGGTGCAGAAATAATCGCATCCGTCCTGTATCTTCAGGAAGGAGCGGGTGCGGTCACCACTTGACCATGAAGGGGCAAATACAGCTGATCTGCTGATATCCCCGACAAAACTATGACAAGCACGCCTGTCATTGTTGTTGCTCAGGTATTCCGTCAGCATGAATTTCTCTTCATTTCCGACCACAAGGTCAATTTCTTCCATTTTAGAAAGATCATTCTCCCTCATCTGCGAAAAACATCCGATGACGGCTATGCGTGAATCAGGGTTTCTGCGCCTGGCCTGGCGAATGGCTGCCTTGCATTTCTTCTCTGCGGTTGCCGTCACTGCGCATGAGTTGATCACATATACATCTGCCTCGCCCTTATGGTCTACAACTTCATAGCCATCCTCCTTAAATTGCCGGGCAATGGTGGAGGTCTCTGCAAAATTTAACTTGCAACCAAAAGTCTGAAATGCGATGCGTTTTTGCATGATGCAAAGATAACTTTTTAAGTGTTGAGTTTGGAGTGTTGAGTTTGGATTAATATCGAACATGGAACATTGAACATAACTCAAAACTCAAAACTCAACCCTCAACACTATCGAACGATTCTCTGCATCACAATACCTCCCACAATAAGCACCAATCCAAAAATTGTATACAAATAGATGGTTTCGCCCACGGCAAATGAAACAAAGACGAGCGAAAGAAAAGGTGAGAGGTAAACGAGGTTGCTGACTTTTGCAGTAGTAATGGAAAGTTGCAGGGCTTTTAGCCATAATACATAGGTAATGCCCATTTCAAAAAGACCTATGTAAATACTGCCGAAAACTCCTTCATCAGGAATGCTGAAACGGGTTCCTATAGCCAGGGAATAGACCAGTATATAGGTGAAACCGAAAACAAAGTTTAGCAGCAATTTTGCAGCTTCCTCCCTCTTATCCTTCATGTTCATTAACCAGTAGGAAGCCCAGAAGACAGAACTGATCAATGCAAAGAAAATTCCGCGGGGACTGGAAAGTTCAATCCCTCCAAAAGAACCTTTCATGATGATTACGGCCATGCCTGCAAAGCTTAACAAGAGCGCCAGAAAGCTCCAAATGCCGATCTTTTGCTTTAAGACAGGAATTGAAAGAAGCACCAGGGTGACCGGCCAAACATAATTCAGTGCAACTGCTTCCTGAGCAAGGAGCAGGTCATATGCCTCAAACAGAATAATATAATAAGCAAAAGGATTGAGAAAGCCCATGATGGCTGAATGGATCCATTCTTTTTTGCTGATGCGAAAGCAATTCACCAATTGACCTTGCATAATTTTCCATCCTGCAAGGAAGATCAGGGAAAAGAAAGAGGCAAATAAGAGCAATTGTGCCGATGAGATGTGTTCAAGGGTAAGCTTGAATGCCGACCCTGCTGTTGACCAGAAAAGGATGGCAGTCAGGGCTAGTAGATATGCTTTTTGTTGCTTTTTCATTTGTTAATCCTGGCCCATTCGGGGAATTCATTCATATTTATGTCAAAAATGGCAGTGGCAAGGTAATACGTTGCCAGCGTTATGACCAGGGCCCCTAAAAGATTTAAAATGAATCCGGTTCTGGCCATGTCGATCATTCGAACCCTGTTGGTGCCAAAAATAATGGCATTTGGGGGTGTTGCAACCGGTAACATAAAGGCCATCGATGCTGAGAGGGTTGCAGGCAGCATAAACAAGAGCGGGTTCACATTTCCGGCCATGGCAATACCGGCCAGAACTGGCAGAAGCATTTCCGTAGTTGCCGTATTGCTCGTTAATTCTGTGAGGGTTGTCATCATCAGGCAGATGGCCAGGATCACCAGGATGGGATGGGCGGTGGATATCCATATCAATTGCTCCCCAAACCACATCGAAAGTCCTGAATCCTTAAAACCGCTGGCCAGGGCAAATCCGCCACCAAATAACAATACAATATTCCAGGGGATGCCTCTTGCCGTTTGCCAGTCCATGAGCCTGCCGCTGTTTTTATTTCTGGCGGGAATGATAAAAAGGATTATAGCGAAGATCACTGCCACGGTTCCATCATTGATGTATGACGGCCTCCCGAAAAGCGCTGCCCATCCGGGAATTTTTACAGTACCAAAATCAAGTCCGGCCCTGCTAAGCCAGGCGATGGCCAGCAGAACAAATACGATTAACACTGCTTTTTGCTCATAAGTTATCTTTCCTAAAGCTTTGTATTGATCCCTGAATGTATCCTGGCTGAGGCGTGGCCATTTTTTTCGGCGGGGGCCGAAAATGAAATATAAATAGGCCCAAACGATGAAAAAGAAAGTGGTACTCACCGGCAAAGCAAACAATACCCATTGGGTAAAACTGATCTCAGGAGCCCCCGGGAAGTAGATACTGAATATCCTGGCAAATGATAGATTGGGAGGTGTGCCCACAAGGGTTGCAATGCCACCGATGGAGGCACTATATGCAATCCCCAGCAATAGCCCTGTAGCATATTTGCCGACTTCTGCCTTGCCAATACTCTCCTCCAGCTTATCGATAACAGATATTACAATGGGTATCATCATCATGGCAGTGGCTGTATTTGATATCCACATGGAAAGGAATGCAGTAGAGAACATGAACCCCAATAATATGCGTGCCGGGCTGACACCGGTGAACATGAGTATTTTTAGCGCAATGCGCTTGTGTAAATTCCATTTCTGCATGGCCAGTGCAACCATGAATCCACCAATAAAAAGAAAAATGACATGATTGAAGTAAGTGGATGAAACATCTTTACCATCCATAATGCCTAAAAGGGGAAAGAGGGCTACCGGCAGGAGAGAGGTGACTGCCAGAGGCACAGCTTCGGTGATCCACCATATGGCCATCAGCAATGCAACAGCAAGGGTGGCACTAACTGCAGGCTGATGAGGATCAAGATTGGTAAAGAACATAAAATAAATGAACAACACCGGCCCTGTGATCAGTCCAAGGGTTTTTATGGGTGAAGCTTTCTTTTCAAAATTGCGGAATAATGCTGTCATACCGTGCCTTTGTTTAGCGAATATATACTTTTATTAAAAAATTAACAATAAGCCTTATCTTAATATGTTGTAATTTTATATTTTTGCAGCCCATTAAAATTTAAGGATATGAAAAGGTTAGCAGTTGTAGCATTTGGCGGAAATGCTTTATTAAAAGCCGGTGAAGAAGGAACAGTTGAACAGCAGGAGGGCAATGCCCGTTATACTAGCGAGCGCTTGCTTTTATTGCTAAAGAATAATTATAACCTGGTAATCACCCATGGAAACGGGCCTCAGGTTGGAAACATACTGCTTGCAAATAATGCCGGTCACAAGCTGGCGGGATTGCCGGATATGCCTCTTGATGTTTGTGTTGCCTACTCACAGGGATTTATCGGTTATATGATCGAACAGCAACTGAGGAATGTACTTAGGGCGCATGAAATGGACCGTGATATTATTTCTATCATTACCCAGGTACTTGTTACAAAAGATGATCCTGCATTTAAAAATCCAACCAAGCCTATTGGTCCATATTATACTAAGAAAGAAGCGGATAAAATTGCCAAGATCTCTAATTCAAAGTTTGCAGAAGACCCACAGGGCAGAGGATACAGGAAAGTTGTAGCCTCTCCCAAGCCATTGGTGATCAGCAATGTGGATACTATTCGTAAGATATCCCGTGAAGGACATATCGTTATTGCCGTTGGTGGCGGAGGAATCCCAGCCTATTATGCAGCTGAAAATGAACTCCGGGGCATCGATGCAGTTATTGATAAAGATCTTGCAAGTGCACTCCTTGCTTCACAAATAAATGCAGATAAGTTTTTCATACTGACAGATGTGTCCAAGGTTTATCTCAACTTTAATACTCCTCAGCAGAAAGCCATCGACCGCATGTCGGTAGCTGAAGCAAGAAGGTATCTTGATGAAGGGCAGTTTACAGAAGGAAGTATGGCCCCGAAAGTTCGAGCTGCCATTCACTTTGTGGAACATACAGGCAAAGACACCATTATTACCAGTTCCGATAAACTTGGCGTTGACCTTGGTGGAACAAGGGTAGCCATCGTGTAGACAAAAAAGCTATATTTGAGGGATCAAATATGTTAATCTACTTTCTATTCATATTAGGATTTGTTTTTCTCATTAAAGGTGCGGACCTGCTGGTAAACGGGGCTTCAGCCATTGCCAGAAGATTCAATATTTCTGATCTCGTAATTGGATTAACGGTGGTTGCCTTCGGAACATCCACTCCTGAACTATTCGTAAACCTCCTGGCAAGTTTTCAAGGCAATACCGATATCGCGGTTGGAAATATTATCGGGAGCAATATTGCCAACATTCTATTAATTCTTGGAATTTCTGCTGTGATCTATCCGCTATCGGTAAGCAAAGGGACCGTTTGGAGGGGGATCCCTTTTAATCTGATGGCAGCGCTAATACTGGGCCTTATTGCAAACGATATGTTGATAGAAGGTGCCATCACCTCTGTGATCTCAAGGATTGATGGATTAATCCTGTTGAGTTTCTTCCTGATTTTTATGGTGTATTCATTTAGTATCGCCAGGGAAAAAACAGAGGGTTTTGAAGAACAGATTCCTGCTAAAACCATGAAAATGACACGGGCTGTCCTATATGTGGCCCTGGGTTTTGTGGGGCTTAGCCTGGGAGGGAAATGGATCGTGGATGGAGCAGTTGAGATCGCAACAGGAATTGGAATGAGTGAATCCGTTGTGGGGCTTACAATTGTTGCAATAGGGACTTCTCTGCCTGAGTTAGCTACTTCTGCCGTTGCTGCTTATAAAAATAATGTTGAGATTGCCGTAGGGAATGTAGTGGGATCAAATATCTTAAACATTTTCCTTGTTCTTGGAATAAGCTCAAGCATTAAACC
>CAZASJ010000050.1:0-23081 GCA_964487735.1 uncultured Bacteroidales bacterium
TGCGCGAATTACTGGACATTACGTATCGAAGGATGGTATCAAGGGGCGGATATGGAATGGTTGCCCAGCTCAGAAGCTGGTTGCCTGACCCTATTGGCGGAGTGTATTGGTATTACGTGGACAATCAGTATGTAAGTGCTTATGTTCCGATTTATGCAGGGGCATTGGAAATATCTTCCCCCCTAAAGGAATATGATCCTGATGCCTATAGTGAAACATCCTACCGCTGGGCCGTCGATTTCGTCGACAATTTATTGTATCTCAAGTGGCAGGATGCTGCAAAAGACCTGAAAGCACTGCGCGATCCATTGGAAGCCAGGTTCTTTCAGGAACAGGCCGAAATAGACAAGGAAGCATTGTTCATGTATGAGAAAATTCCCGACATGGGCCTGAATTACATCACGGAATATTCGCTGAAATGCCAGGCAGAGGCCATGGATATGTACCGGGAATTACAAAAAATTCTCATAACAAAGTATACAAACAACAAACAAGGATTGTAATGGAGCCGGGGAAAGGCTGGAATAAGATCACAACAATTGACATGCATACCGGTGGTGAGCCCCTGCGGATCTTCACGGGGGGATTGCCTGAGATTCCGGGTAAGACCATTCTGGAGAAACGCCGCTATTTTCGCGATCATCTGGATCATCTCCGCACCGGCATCATATTCGAACCCCGGGGTCATGCCGATATGTATGGCGCCATTATCACTGAAGCGCTGACTGAAGGAAATGACTTTGGTGCTTTCTTTCTTCATAATGAGGGCTATTCCACTATGTGCGGTCATGCCATCATTGCCCTTACGAAATATGTGCTGGAATCAGGATTGATCAGGAAAGAGGGCAATGAACAAATACTCAGGATAGATGCCCCCCCCGGGCTGATCACTTCAAAAGCATATGTAAATGAAGGGGTGGTTGAAAAAGTGTCTTTTCAAAATGTTCCTTCCTTCCTGCTATTGAAGGATAGAGTCGTGGAGGTGGATGGAATTGGGAAAGTACGGTTTGATGTAGCATACGGAGGTGCTTTTTATGCTTTCTGCGAAGCCGATGATCTGGGCCTTAAACTGGAGGACGCTTATTATTTTCAGTTGATCGATGCCGGGAGGAAAATCAAACGCGCAGTAATGGAGCAATTTGAGATTAAGCATCCCTTTGAGGATGACCTCAGCTTTCTTTATGGTACCATCTTTATCGGGAAAGCTCACAATACTGCAAACCACAGCAGAAATGTCTGTGTTTTTGCCGATGGAGAGGTCGACCGTTCGGCCACAGGTTCGGGTGTGAGTGCCCGGGCAGCACTCCATCATGCAAAGGGAGAGTTAAAGAAGGGAGAAAAGATCACCATCGAAAGCATATTGGGCAGCACTATGGAGGTGGAGGTAAAAGAAGTGACCGAATTTGGCCCATATAAAGCAGTGATCCCTGAAGTTAGCGGTACAGCATTTTTTACGGGGATGAATGAATTCTGGTTCGACCCTAAAGATCCCCTTAAGGACGGTTTTATACTTCGCTAAGCAAAATTTGTTATTATTGTATATAAGAGATATTAAAATGAATCACACATGAGTAAACCAATAAAACTAATTCTGATAAGCATCTTCTTAATCATCGCTTCAAGCGGAAATGCGCAGGAAACACTGACTTCATTGCAGAAATACTTAAAGGAAATTCCCGGTATTGAAATTGAAAAACTGCAGTTTGTTGATCCATTTACAGAAAAGTATATGTTGATGGTTCCTCAAGCCATCGACCACAAAGATCCATCTAAGGGAATGTTCACTCAGCGGGTTTATGTGTTGTTTCGCGATAAAGATGCCCCGGTAGTGCTTACTACGGAAGGTTATCAGGCCGGATATGGCGGATTTATCCAATACAAGAACGAACTCGACAATTATCTTGGTGCAAATGAAGTGCTGGTGGAACATCGCTATTTTGGCCCATCATCTCCTGATTCACTTGATTGGCAATACATGACCGTGGAGCAGGCAGCGAACGACCATCATAGGGTGGTAGAACTCCTGAAACCATACTTTAGCGGCAAATGGGTGAATACCGGCATTAGCAAAGGCGGTCAGACTGCCCTTTATCACAGGGCCTATTTCCCTGATGATGTGGATGCCACTGTTGGATATGTTTGCCCATTGAATTTTTCCATAGAAGAAAGGCGCTGCTATGAATTCCTGGATCAGGTGGGCAGCGAAGAATGCCGTCAAAAGATCCATGATTTTCAGAAAATGCTGCTATGCAATAAGGAAAAATATTTCCCTGCTTTTAAAACCGCCATTGATGCCGACGGCCTTCATTTTGCACTGGGCGATACTGCAGGCTATGAACTTACAGTACTCGAATATTCATTCGCTTTCTGGCAATGGGGGAATACAAATTGTATAACAATTCCGTCGGATTCAGCCAGTGCTGAAGCAGCCATTGCTCATCTGGCAAATGTCGCTGGCCTGGATTGGATGTCACTTGAAGGAATTGCAAGACTCCAGCCATTCTTTTATCAATCATTAACTGAGATCGGGTTTTATGGTTATGATCACGGTGAATTTGAAGGCTGTGTCACTGCCCTTGATAAGCAAACATTGGATTTTACATGCCCCGAAGGTGTTGATTGCTTATACGATCCTCTGCCAATGGAGAAAGTGGATAATTTTGTTCGGCATCATGGTGAAAATATGATCTTTATTTATGGAGAATGGGATCCATGGTCGGCACCAGGCGTGCAAATCAGCGGCAAAACGAACTCTTTTAAAGTAGTGAACCCGGAGGGAAGCCATACCACACGGATCTGGAACCTCCCCGAAGACCAACGCGAAAAAGTACTCAATGCTTTGGGTGATTGGCTTGATTGTGAAATTTATAGATAGTCTTTATTATGATGAAACGTTCAATTCTAATTTTTATAGTTTTTCTGCTCGGAACCTTTTGTTCACTGGCCCAGGATGCTTACAAGGCGGTGAGCCGGTATGATTATTACACCACGGAGGAAGAGGTGGAGATCGCTGTCTGGATCCCTGAATCCAAGGCCGATTTATCTGTAACCATTGATATCGTTCATGAATACGAGAACATTCTAATTGCTGCAAAAGCTACTGCCGGACAGTTCATGATCCTGGGATTTGACCTGGAAACATTTAAAGCCGGGGCGAATGAGCTTACGGTTACATACAATGAGAACGGAAAATGGGTGGGGTCCGATAAAGTAAGTGTCATTATCCTTGAGGATCGCTTCAACGCAGTAAAGATTGATCGTGTAAGCGGAGGGCTTATGGTTGATGGATTGCCCTTTATCCCTTTTGGATTTTATGCTTATTCACCTGTTCAGGAGGATCTTGCCGAACAGGAGGTTGTGAAGGGCTTCAACATGATGTCGCCCTATCAAAAAATCGAAGGTAAAACCCTCAAGGAACGTAAGGTGTATATGGATCGTTGTGCTGCCGTGGGGATGAAAGTGAATTACAATCTTCTCAGCCTGGCCGGTGGTGGTGGTGTGGGAAATAAGGGATACAAAGAACTTAGCCACAGCAAGCGTTATAAGATGCTCAGGAAGGAAATTGAAACGTTCAGGGATCATCCCGCACTCCTGTCATGGTATATCAGCGATGAACCGGTAGGTCAGGGGGTACCCCCTGATTCTCTTATAAAAGCGTATTCAATGATCAAGGAATTTGATCCATACCACCCGGTCACGGTCGTTTTTATGACCCCCTCTGTGGCCCGGGAATATAGCCAGGTAATGGATATTGTTATGACTGATCCGTACCCCATTCCAAGTGGGAAAGTGGAAGAGGTTGGCCAGACAGCAGCCATGCTCAGCAAGGAATTCTTTATGGAGAAGCCCGTTTGGATCGTCCCCCAGGCTTTTGGTGGAAATGAATGGTGGGAGCGTGAACCCACAGCCCGTGAGATGAGGGCCATGACTTACCTCGGAATTGTGAACAATGCCATGGGAATTCAGTATTTCATCAGGCATGGACTGAATTCATTCCCTAAATCTACCACGGCATGGAATGAATGTGGCTCAATGGCTCTTGAGATTGCTGAATTGACACCCTATCTGTTCTCTGCCGAAAAGGCCCCTCCAATTAAATCTTCCCGGACAGAAATTCAGCTTAAAGCTTTTCATATTCATGGTTCAATTGTAGTTGTTGCCGTGAATACTGCCAATAAACCGCTGAATTATAATTTCTCCTTCGATGGTTTTCGGTATTCAGGAGGCGCTGCTGTCATGTTTGAAGACAGGAAAGTGGATATCATTGAGGGGAAAGCAGAAGATATGATCGATGCTTATGGTACAAGGGTTTATCGCATCATGTTCCGTATGGCAACCAGCAAAGGACCCAAAGTGAGTCCAAAGAACCTTATTTTGGATCCAAGCTTTGAAAATACAACACAAATCGGGATCCCTGCTTCATGCTATGCAAAATCACAAGGAGATCCCGGTGCCACCTATTTTATTGATTCACGGATCTCGGCAAGGGGTGATCATGCCTTGCGAATGACCAGCCCAACAGCTGATGAAGGCATGTCATTATCGTTCCATCGTGTGCGCATCGAACCCGGACAAAGCTATACCATGAGCATTCAGGCCAAGGCACTGCCACTCAAATTCAGGGAATTGGTCAAAAAGCCTTTTTTTAGAAAACTTTGCGGTTGTGGTCCTGATGCAGAGGATTATCCTCTTTTTACAATAAAATTTGCTGATTGTGAACAATCATTTATCCCCGACGGGGAATGGAAAGAATATGCTTTTTCCTGCATGCCGCAGGAAAACGCCCTGGAAGGGATAAATATGGTATCTCCCTACCTGGAATTACAAGGAAAGGGAACCGCATGGTTCGACCTTATTCAGTTATACCCCGACATGGGGATGAAATCATTGGTGAACAGGGAAAACAATGAGATCTCCATTAAGCTTTCAACTGTCCATAAAGGAGCCCAGATATACTATTCTACCGGAGGTGATTATTTTGAAGAATACAGCGGGAATTTTAAGATCAACTACTCAACAAGGGTGAAGGCAAAGGCTTTCATTGATGGAGAACAAGTAGGCTATATCGAGCGGGATTATGAAGTCCATTATGCTACCGGCCGATATGTGGAATATAAAAATAAATATTCGACTAAATACGATGCCGGCCTGAAAGACGGGCTGGTGGACGGAATCCTGGCATCACCTGATTATAAGGATGGAAAATGGCAGGGATTTTTAGGCGAAAATCTGGATGTGATCATTAACCTTAAGGAGGTCAGGAATGTGTCCATCATAGATCTGCGTTTTCTTAGTAATCCCGCCTCATGGATATTCCTTCCTGAAGAGATCAAGATCTATTATTCTGTTGATGGTGTGGATTATATAGAATATCCTGGCGAGCCTTTGCCCGCTCCCTACACACTGCAACATGACCAGCAAGCACAGATTTTTAAGTACAGATTCTGGAATCCTGAGGGTGTGGATGCGCGCTATTTTCGTATCAAGGCATTTACTGTTGGCAACTGCCCTGAAGGTCATCCCGGAGCCGGCGAAAAAGCATGGTTGTTCACCGATGAAATAATCATTGATTAATGAGAAACATATCGTATTTCCTATTGCTGGCCCTTGTTTTTGCTGCCTGTTCCGGCCCTCAAAAAAAGGAAGTAAAACACAAACCGAATATTGTATTCATCCTGGCTGATGATCTTGGCTATAATGAACTCGGATGCTATGGACAGGAGATCATTCATACACCGAACATCGACCAGCTGGCCGCAGAAGGCATGCGTTTTACCCAGCATTATTCCGGATCACCGGTATGTGCCCCATCGCGCTCTGTACTTATGACCGGCCTGCATACAGGACATACTTTTACCCGAGATAACAGGGAAATAAAACCGGAAGGGCAGGAGCCTATACCTGATTCAGCCCTTACCATCGCCGAAGTGCTGAAAGACCAGGGGTATGTAACAGCTGCCATGGGAAAATGGGGCCTTGGATTTCCCGGTTCGGAAGGTGATCCTAACAATCAGGGCTTCGATCTTTTCTTTGGATATAATTGCCAGCGACATGCACATAATCACTATCCAAAATACCTCTGGCGCAATGATGAAAAGATTATCCTGGAAGGGAATGACAGAAGCTTATATGGTGAACAATATTCACAAGACCTCTTCACAGAAGAAGCCTTGAAATTTATCCAAGAGAACAAGGATACTTCATTTTTTCTCTTCTTGCCATTGATCATTCCACATGTATCAATACAGGTGCCTGAAGAAAGTTTAATGGAATATAAAGACAGCATCCCTGAAACGCCCTACGATCATCATCCATATTACCTTGAACACCCTTATCCGCATGCCGGATATGCTGCCATGGTAAGCCATATGGACAAAGCAGTGGGGCAGATCATGGAACTGATTGGTAAACTGAAACTGGATGAGAATACAGTGGTTATTTTTGCCAGCGACAATGGCCCTACATATGCGCGTGTCGGCGGAGCCGATTCTGAATTCTTTAATAGCGCCGGCCCTTTTCGTGGATTTAAGGGAAGTGTTTATGAAGGAGGCATTCGGGTTCCCCTTATCATACGATGGAAATCAAAAGTAGCCGCAGGAAGCCTGTCGGATCATATCTCTTATTTCCCTGATTACTTTAGCACCCTGGCTGAAATTGCCGGCAATGGAAAAACCTATGAAACGGATGGTGTAAGCTTCCTTCCTGAAATCATCGGGCAAACACAAGCCGGGCACAACTTCCTGTATTGGGAGTTTCCGGCTTATGGCGGACAACAAGCCATAAGGTATGGAAAGTGGAAGGGCATTCGGCAAGGCTTATTCAAAGATCCATTAGCTCCTCTCCAACTTTATGACCTGGATGCTGATATAGGAGAAACCACCGACCTGGCAGCACAGTATCCCGGTCTTGTTCAGCAATTGGATTCCATGATGAAAGCATCTCATATACCTTCACAAACGTTTCCTTTTTCCGCAATTGATAACGAATAAAACTGTAGCATGAAATATATCTTAAAACACATCCTGACTGTCATTTTTGGATTGATTATTCTGATAAATCCCATGATAGCAGAAGAGTATGAGCTCCTCTCACCCGATAGCAAAATACGCGTTGAAGTTATTATTACGGACAAATTGGAATATGCTGTTTTTTATGATGGGCTGACAATCATTGTCCCTTCAGCCATTTCTATGCATACCGAAAATCACGGTCTGTTTGGTGTCAACCCATCGGTGAAAGCAGTCAAAAGCAGGTCGGTCGACAATATGCTGGCACCTGTCGTAAAGCAAAAAATGGCCGAGATTTCTGAGCAGTTTAACGAGATCAGAATATTTTTTAAGGGCAATTATGCTCTTTGTTTCAGGGCTTACAATGAAGGCGTTTCCTACCGCTGGGAAAGCATGATGAAAGGCGAAATGGTGATTGTTTCTGAAGAAGCGAACTTTGGCTTCGCCAGGAACCATACTGCCTGGTTTCCTGAAGAGGAAAGCATGTTCAGTCATCAGGAAAGAGCATATCTTCAACTCCCCCTGAATGATATTACGCAAGAACGCTTTTCTTCCACTCCTATGCTGGTAGACATTGCAGATGGCCCAAAAGTGATCATCAGCGAAGCTGACTTGCAGCATTATCCGGGAATGTATGTACAGGGTAGCCCTGACGATCTTGTGCTGAAAGGAAAGTTTCCAAGATTTGTGCTTGATGCTGAACAAACCAACGACAGAAATGTGGTTCCCACCAATCGCGCCGACTTTATTGCCCTTGTAGATGGGAAACGAACGTTTCCATGGCGGGTAATCGGTATTGCCCCAGAAGATGGCGCACTGATCACCAACCAGATGATATTTTTGCTGTCAGAACCCTGTAAAATAGAAGATCCCTCTTGGATCAGGCCCGGGAAAGTAGCCTGGGACTGGTGGAATTTCAACAATATCTATGGGGTTGATTTTGAAGCAGGGCTAAATACAGAAACCTATAAATATTATATAGATTTCGCCTCAGCAAACAACATTGAATACATCATTCTTGATGAAGGATGGTATGAACTGGGCGACCTCTTTGCCATTAATCCAGAGATTAATATGGCGGAGCTAATGGCTTATGGGAAAGAGAAAAATGTGGGGATTATATTATGGGTAGTCTGGAAAACGCTTGATGACCAACTGGCAGAGATCATGCCGGTATTTGAGGAATGGGGCATCGCAGGGCTGAAAGTCGACTTCATGCAGCGCGATGATCAATGGATGGTGGAATATTACTGGAAGATTGCCGAAGAGGCTGCCAAAAGGAAGTTCCTGGTAGATTTTCATGGTAGCTATAAGCCGGCTGGATTGCACCGAACCTGGCCAAATGTAATCACCAGAGAAGGGGTGAGAGGCCTGGAGTGGAACAAGTGGAGCGATGCATCAACACCTGAAATGGCTGTCACCATACCCTTTATAAGAATGTTTGCAGGGCCGATGGACTACACTCCGGGGGCAATGCTCAATGCTACCCAAAAGGATTTTAAGGCTGTTTTCGCCAACCCGATGAGCCAGGGCACACGTGTACATCAACTGGCCATGTATGTGGTATATGAAAGCCCGCTACAAATGCTGGCAGACAACCCCACACATTATATGAGTGAACCTGAATGCATGCAGTTCCTTTCCAGTGTACCTGTTGTTTGGGATGAAACCGTGGTGCTGGAGGCAAAATTGGGTGAATACGTGATCATGGCACGCAGAAGCGGATACCAATGGTATGTCGGAGCCATGACCAATTGGGATGCAAGGGAATTCGAGCTTGATCTTTCCTTTCTGGGTGAAAGGAAATTTGAAGCTACCATCTGGAAAGACGGACTCAATGCACACAGGAATGCTCAGGATTTTGTTAAAGAAAGCTTCATTGTAGATAAGAGCACAAAACTGAAAATAAAACTTGCACCGGGCGGAGGCTGGGCTGCTGTCTTCTCCATTGTCCGGCTGTAAATGATCAACACAATTCTGATTTTGACAATCCGGGAATTGGATTAAATTTGTATCTGTCACATATTTAAAAAACGAAATAAATCAATGGAAAACAGACCTAACAACTACCTCATTCCTATCATTATTATAGGCTTTCTTTTCTTCATTTTCGGCTTTGTGACCTGGCTGAATGCCACTTTAATTCCGTATTTACGGATTGCCTGTGAACTATCGGCCTTTGAGTCATTCTGGGTTACTTTTGCCTTTTATATCTCCTATTTTGTGATGGCCCTTCCATCCTCCTGGGTACTGAAGAAAACTGGCTTCAAAAATGGTATGTCGGTTGGCCTTATCACTATGGCCATTGGTGCCCTGGTTTTTATTCCTGCTGCCATGACCAGGACCTATGGCATGTTCCTTACCGGTTTGTTTATTCAGGGAACTGGCCTTGCGATATTGCAAACGGCCTCAAATCCTTATGTTACCATCCTTGGTCCCATTGAGAGCGCCGCAAAACGGATCAGCATCATGGGCGTAGCCAATAAATTCGCCGGAATACTGAGCCCGATCATCCTGGGTGCCATTTTGCTGGAGGGTGCAGATAAACTATCGGACAGCCTGGTGAACATGGACCCCATTACCAAAATGGCAGTACTTGATAATCTGGCCCAGAAAGTGATCAATCCATACATTGTTATGGCAGGTGTGCTGGTATTGCTTGCAGGACTTGTAAGGTTTTCATCTCTCCCCGCTATTGAAGGTGAGGATGAGCAGCTAGATGGATCAAAAACAGGCAGAAAGAATATCTGGCAATTCCCTTATCTTATTTTGGGTGTGATTTCGATCTTTGTGTATGTTGGTGTTGAGGTTATTGCTGTGGATACACTGATCGGATATGGGAAAATATTGGGCTTCGAATTCTCGGAAGCTAAATTCTTTGCATCCTTTACCCTGGGCGGGATGATCTTAGGCTATTTTATCGGTATCATCTTTATCCCTAAGTACCTTTCACAGGCCATTGCCTTGAAATTATTTGCACTGCTTGGCGTGATCTTTACCATCATTGCATCTTTTACACATGGATATACTTCAATCCTGATGATCGCAGCATTAGGATTTGCAAACTCTATTATGTGGCCGGCCATCTGGCCCCTGGCTATAGAAGGCCTGGGCAAATTTATCAAGCTAGGATCGGCTATGCTCATCATGGGCATCGCCGGCGGCGCTTTGCTGCCATTGCTTTATGGATACCTTTCTGACCTTGAAAGTGTGGGTGCTTCACTGGCTTACCTCATCATGGTCCCTTGCTATATATTCATTCTCTATTTTGCTGCCCGCGGACATAAAATTGGTAAACGCGTAAAAACAGTATAGGCATGAAACCTGCTCTATTGATTCTTGCTGCAGGTATTGGCAGCCGCTATGGAGGCGTAAAACAAATGGATGGGATTGGCCCCGAAGGGGAAAGCATAATCGATTATTCTGTTTTTGATGCCATCAGGGCTGGATTTGGACGCATTGTTTTTGTTATAAACAGAAAGATAGAAAAAGATTTTACAGAAGTATGGAGACCGAAGCTTCAGGGAAAAATTGACCATTCCTTTGTTATTCAGGACCCGGAGGATTTACCGGAAGGATTCATCCTCCCTCCCGACAGGATAAAACCATGGGGAACAGGACAGGCGGTACTTGCTGCCCGCCATGAAATAAAAACTCCCTTTGCTGTGATCAATGCAGATGATTTCTATGGCTTTGAAGCCTATAAAATGATCAGGACCTTCCTCTCAGTCCAAACCAATGAAAAAGCATGCTGTATGGTGGGATTTCAGTTGCAAAATACCCTTTCCGACCATGGAACGGTATCCAGAGGGATCTGTAAATTTGATGATCAACATTATCTGGAAGAAATCAGGGAGATTACAAACATTGAGAAAAATACCAATGAAATAGGATACCTGGCAGGGGATAATAAGTTTATTGCCCTGGAGAAACATACGCCGGTGTCAATGAATATATGGGGATTCAAACCACTTATCTTCTCGCACCTGGAAGAGGGATTCAGAGCGTTTTTAAAAGAAGGGATCGCTCATCCAAAATCAGAATACTTGCTTCCGGCAATGATCAATGAGCTGGTGCATAAAGAAATGATTACGGTGAAGATGCTGGAAACCGGATTTAAATGGTTTGGCGTAACTTACCGGGAAGACAAAGAACGAACAAAAGAGCGGATTCAGGGAATGATAACAGAAGGAGAGTATCCTTCAAACTTGTGGAAATTTAATGAGTAAATTTAATTTTGAAGACATATTGCTGCATTTTGGTATCGACCCTGATTCATGCCATATCACTGAATTTAAACAGGGCCACATCAATGATTCATATATTATTGATGTGATTGGTAAATGCCGCTTTTTCCTGCAACGGATCAACCATCACGTATTCAGGGATCCTGAAGGACTGATGGAAAACCTGATCCGGGTGAATGAAGCCATGCAAAAGCATTTTGGGAAGGAAGCCAATCCTTATCCATCCATCCGGCCAAGCCGGAATAAAAAGTATTTTCATGTTGACACTGAAGGAAATTTCTGGCGCTTGATGGATTTTGTGCACGGAAGCCGCTCCTTTAATATTGCAGAAAACATCCATGTAGCCCGCGAAGGAGCATCTGCTTTCAGCCTTTTCCAATCCATCATGAATAAGGAGAATACTTCTGATTACCTGGCTACAATTCCCGATTTCCATCACCTAAGCAACAGGTTGCGGAAATTGGAGGATGCTATGGACAAAAACCCCATGAATAGATTGGAACATGCGTACAGTGAGATCACTTTTGCACTTGATCGCTTCGATTATGGACAGAAACTTAGCGATCTACTGAGAAAAAAAGTCATCCCGTTTCGCGTAACACATAATGATACCAAACTGAACAATGTTTTGTTCAGGGATGATGTGGTGAGCCCGATTTGTGTGGTCGACCTGGATACAGTGATGCCCGGAACAGTGCTTTATGATTATGGCGATATGGTGAGGACTTTTACCAGCCCCGTAGAAGAAGATGAACCTGATTCCTCGAAAGTGATTTTCAGGGTGGATATCTTTGAAGGGCTTACGGATGGATACCTGTCGGAGCTGAAATACAGCCTTACCGATTGTGAAAAGGAAAACCTGCTTTTTGGAGCAAAAGTCATGTTGCTGATGATAGGGGTACGCTTCCTGACTGATTTTCTGGAAGGTGACCATTATTTCAAAATATCCAGGGGGAATCATAATCTGGATAGGTGCAAAAACCAGTTTGTCCTTCTTAAACAACTTGAAGAAAAGGAAAATGAATTACAGGGAATTATTCGTCGATATTCCTGATAATACTTAATCGATATCCCATGAAAAAAATACTTTTATCCATTCCATTATTCGCGATTCTCAGTCTTGGCATATTGGCCCAGGAGACGCAATTGTACGATTGGGAAAATCCTGCCGTCATTTCCATAAATAAGGAAGCTCCGCATGCTACCCTGATTCCGTATGCCACAACAGAACAGGCTCTTGCCGGGGACCCGGCCGGGAGCCCCTATTATAAACTTCTGAATGGCGATTGGAATTTCAAGTGGGTTTACAAGCCTGCCGATAAGCCAGAAGGCTTTTTTATGCCCGGCTTTGTGGATGAAAGCTGGCTTAGCATTCCGGTTCCTTCCAACTGGGAACTGCAGGGCTATGGGATTCCTATCTATGTGAACATTCCTTATGAATTTACAGAAGAACCAAATCCACCGGAGGTGCCTCATAATTATAATCCTGTGGGTTCGTACCGTAGCTGGTTCACGGTTCCCGAAGACTGGGACGAAAGAGAAGTTTTTATCCATTTTGGTGCCGTAAAATCTGCTATGTATTTGTGGATAAACGGCGAAAAGGTAGGATATAGCCAGGGAAGCAAACTACCTGCCGAATTCAACATTACATCTTATCTGAAAAAGGGTGAAAACCTGTTGGCAGTAGAGGTATACCGCTGGTCGGATGGTACATATCTTGAATGCCAGGATTTCTGGAGAATCAGCGGGATTGAAAGGGATGTTTTCCTATGGTCCGCACCATCAGTGCATATACGCGACTTTTGGGCAAAAGCCTCACTTGATGAAAACTACCAGAATGGGACCCTTCAGCTTGATTTGGACATAAGGAACTATGGCCATGAAAAGAAAATAAAAAAACGGGTGGCCGGGTATACCCTTTATGATGAATATGGTAAGATGGTCGTGCCGCCCCGGACCCGGGAAATTGCTTTAGAGAAAGGGGATTGTTGTGATTCAATATCTTTTATGGAGGAAGTCATTCCTTCCGTCAAGCATTGGTCGGCTGAGAAACCAAACCTTTATACCCTGGTACTGGAAATCAGCGATGCAAAAGGCAACATTCTGGAAGCCCTGAGCTGCAAAATAGGATTTCGGAAAGTGGAACTGAAAAACGGAATGCTATATGTAAACGGCGAATATATCCTGATCAAGGGTGTCGATCGTCATGAACACAGTGATAAGACCGGCCACGTAGTGGATGAGCAATCTATGCGTCAGGATATTGGCCTGATGAAGATGAATAATATAAATACAGTGCGTACGAGCCATTATCCCAATGACCCTCTCTGGTATCAATTATGCGATCAATATGGTCTTTATATTATTGACGAAGCCAATATTGAATCTCATGGTATTGGTTATCATCCTGATCGCACATTGGGTAATAAACCTGAATGGATGGAAGCACATATTGACCGTATGAGGCGTATGGTAGAAAGAGATAAGAATCATGCTTCCGTTATTATTTGGTCGATGGGAAATGAAGCAGGCGACGGCATTAATTTCGAAGCCGGAACCAAATGGATACATGATAGGGACCCTTCCCGTCCGGTGCATTACGAACGTGCCGAAACAAGACCGCATACAGATATATATTGTCCCATGTATCCCGGACTTGCTTATTTAGAAAAATGGGCGCTGGGCAACGATCCCCGTACACTGATTATGTGTGAATATGCGCACTCAATGGGCAACAGCACGGGGAATCTGAATGAATACTGGGAACTGATCAGAAAGTATGATAAACTGCAAGGTGGCTGTATATGGGATTGGGTCGACCAGGGATTGCTCAAGAAGGACGAGAATGGAAATGAATATTGGGCATATGGGGGAGACTATGGCCCCGAGGGTACTTTTTCCGACTATAATTTCTGTGTAAACGGACTTATAAACCCCGATAGGAGCATACACCCTGCCCTGAATGAGGTGAAAAAAGTGTATCAGTCGGTGATCTTTACCGCCGATTCTATATTTTCTAACAAGGTGAATATTTATAATGAATACAACTTCACCGATCTCAATGAATTCGATTTCATCTACAGTGTTTCAGCCAATGGAAGGCCTATCTCGCATGGCGATCTTCCGCCGATCGATTGTCCTCCTGGTGAAAGTGTAAGTATAAACATTCCCCTGAATGAGGCATATACAGAACCCGGGATGGAATACTTTTTCAATATTTACATGAAGATAAAGCATGGCGGAGGAATGCTCCCTACAGGATATATAATTGCTATGGAACAATTCCCTATGCCGTATGCAGCTGTAAGGATCATGCCAAATCCCGGAAATGCCTTTGGCTTAAATTATGCTGAGAAAGGGGAGAAGTATATCGTGTCAGGGCGCAGATTTGGCATCTCATTCGACATGACAAACGGTATGCTGGAAAACATTTCTTATGGCCATAAGGACCTTGTTTTAAAAGCTCCGCTTCCTTATTTCTGGCGTGAACCCAACGACAATGATCATGGTTATGGAATGGCCAAAAATATGCTTCCCTGGAAGCTGGCATCCGGAAACAGGCAAATGAAGAGTTTTGAAGTTGTCAAAGCGGATTCACGTCAGGTAGAGATCCTTGTAAACTATGATTTGCCTGATGTATATTCTGAGTATTCAATCCGCTATAAAATTGATATGGAGGGAGAAATTACCCTGACTGCAAGCCTGCATCCGGGCGACAGTATTTTGCCCGATATGCCTCGGTTTGGCCTTTACATGGAAATGCCTGGAAGCTTTGATAATATAAGGTGGTTTGGAAGAGGGCCCTTTGAAAATTATGTTGACCGAAAAACTGCTGCCTTTGTTGGCTTGTATGGTGGCAAGGTGGAAGACCAGCATGTGTCGTACATTCGTCCACAGGAAAATGGAAATAGATGCGACGTTCGTTGGATGAGGCTCACCGACCATGCAGGCGATGGCCTGCAATTTCAGGCAGATTCCTTATTTGCATTTACAGTGCAGCATTATCGTCCAGCAGATGTTGCTCAGGAAACCCGTGAATCAGGCATGCATAGCATCGATGTGCCAAGAAGGTATATGGTGGCCATCAATCTTGACCTCTTCCAGATGGGCGTTGGCGGGAACAACAGCTGGGGCGCATGCCCGATCGAAAAATACAGATTCCCTGCCAGGGAATATACCTTTGAACTAAAGATCAGCCTTGTGGGGCGTTAATGTTAAAAAGACAAACTTCAGCACAAATGAAATTCGAACTCAACTCAAAACTCAAAAGCATCACAGGCTTATTGATTATATTTGGAATGCTTATTGCAATCGGTTCTTGTTGTGGTGATAAATCAGCATCAACTCCTGCTGATTACGTCAATCCCTTTATTGGTACATCCGGCCACGGTCATACCTATCCTGGGGCGATGGTGCCATTTGGGATGGTGCAGTTAAGTCCCGATACCCGAAAAGACAACTGGGACGCTTGCTCAGGTTATCATTACAGCGATAATCAGATATTTGGCTTCAGCCATACTCATCTCAGCGGTACCGGTGTAGGCGATTATGGCGATATCAGGTTTATGCCCTGGTCAGGTGATGTAGAACAACTTGTTGCTCTTTATGAGAAAGGAGAGCTTCCATTTGCTGAATTTACCCATGAAGATGAAATGGCAACAGCAGGGTATTATGCAGTGGAATTTGAAGATATGGATGTGGAAGTAGAACTGACGACAGCAAGGCGCAGCGGATTTCATAAATATCGTTTTGAAAACAAGGACGATAAGTCGGTAATGGTGGATCTCTATGAAGGAGCAACCTCGGATAAGATCCTGGGCCTGGAACTGAATATTATAAACAATACATGTATTTCAGGCTTGAAGCGAACCAAAGGCTGGTCAGAGGATCAATATGTATATTTCTATGCAAAATTTTCAGCTCCTTTTGACGGCTATAAGGTGTTTGAAGAAGGGAAGCTTCTTGATGGAGATGTATTTACCTCAATGAATGATCTGAAATGTATTTTGTCATTTGATAACAATTTTGATGAGGTAATGGTAAAAGTGGGTATCTCCGCGGTAGATGTTGATGGTGCGAAGAAAAACCTCGAAGCTGAGATCCCGGCATGGGATTTTGAAGGGCTCAAAAAACAGGCTTATGATTCCTGGAATGAGGAGTTGGGAAGGATAGAAATTGAAGGAGGTAGTGAAGCACAAAAAATCAGTTTTTATACTGCCATGTATCATTCCTTCCTGTCGCCCTACCTTTACTCGGACGTGGACGGACGTTATCGCGGACATGACCTGGCGGTTCATCAAAGCGATGGGCATGAAATGTATACGGTATTCTCTTTATGGGATACTTTCAGGGCATTGCATCCGCTTTTTACCATTGTCCAGCGTGAGCGTAGCATTGACCTGATTAAATCCATGCTTGATATGTACGAAAAAGGGGGTTTGTTACCTGTATGGGAACTGGCAGCGAATGAAACATGGTGCATGATCGGTTATCATTCCATTCCTGTGATCACTGATGCCTATGTGAAAGGCATCCATGGATTTGATTTGCATAAAGCATACGAAGCCATGAAGAAAAGCAGCATGCAGGACAGGGAAGGGCTGAACTATTTTCGTAAATACGGATACATCCCTGCCGGGATGGATGGATCTTCAGTTTCAAAGACCCTGGAGTATGCATACGATGACTGGTGTATAGCTGTTATGGCAAAAGAGATGGGCTATGAAGAAGATTATGCATTTTATACTGAGAGAGCTCAATATTATAAAAATATTTTTGATGCTGAAACAGGTTTTATGCGTGGTCGCATGAATGGCATGTGGGTAACACCTTTTGATCCCGTAGAAGTGAATTTTATGCTTACTGAAGCCAATACATGGCAATATAATTTCTTTGTCCCCCAGGATATTTCCGGATTGATTCATCTCTATGGCGGAGCCGAAGGCTTTACGAAAAAACTGGATGATATGTTCACTGCCAGCGCGGAGATGAGTGGCCGTCACCAGAGTGATATCACAGGGCTTATTGGCCAGTATGCGCATGGGAATGAGCCAAGCCACCACATGGCATACCTGTATAATTTTGCCGGCCAGGCATGGAAAACGCAGGAGCTTGTCAGGCAAATCATGGCGGAACAGTATAACGAAACTCCTGATGGGCTATGTGGCAATGAGGATTGCGGTCAGATGTCGGCATGGTATGTCATGAGTGCCATGGGATTCTATGCTGTCACACCGGGAACAGACTATTACGTCATTGGAAGCCCCATATTCGACAAGGTGACCATTAAGCTTGAGAATGGGAAGCAATGCATCGTGGAAGCCAGGAATAATTCCAGGGAAAATATATACATCCAATCAGCGACCTATAATGGTGAAATCCTGAGTCAGTCTTTCATTTTGCATAATAGCATCATGGAGGGAGGTCGTTTTGTTTTTGAAATGGGTCCTGAACCCAATACGGAGTGGGGGAGTGCTGTAGGCAACATGCCGCTTACAGCCATTGAAGATCATTTGATCACTCCTGCCCCTTATATTATCGCTGATTCGCGCACGTTTGCAAAGGATATGGAGATAGGAATGGGATGCATCTATAAAGATGCAGTCATCAGGTATACCCTGGATGGCAGTGATCCGGATGATGGATCGGCTATCTATTCAGAGCCCTTTATAATTGATAAAAACACTCAGGTAAAAGCATTTTCCTATGTTGAAGGAAAAGTGCCAAGTAAGGTGATTGAAGGCTTTTTCAGCCTGATGCCTGCAGGCAGAAATGTGACTTACCAGACGGAGTATAATTCTCAATATACCGCAGGCGACAGTGTTGCACTGATCGACCTTATTCGTGGGACCGATAATTTTCAAACAGGTTCATGGCAGGGATTCCACGGAGTGGATGTGGATGTAATTGTCGACCTGGGAAGTACTCAGAAGGTTAATGTGATCAAGGCCGGATTTCTGCAGGATCAAAATAGTTGGATATTTATGCCGGAGTGGGTTGAGTTCAGTGTTTCAGCCAATGGAAACGATTATAGACTTATCGGAAGGCAGGAAAATAAAATAGATACAAAGCATGATGGTGGGATCACAAAGGACTTTTCAGTAATGACATCCGGAATGAATATCCGCTACATTAAATTGCTGGCAAAGAACAGAGGTATATGCCCCGACTGGCACCCGGGAGCCGGAAACCCGTGCTGGTTGTTTGTTGATGAGATTGTAGTGGAATAAAGAGCCGGGAGCACGAAATAGATCTACTTCTATGGTAAATAGAAAAGCCGGACTCATAAGAGCCGGCTTTTTTATTATTTCTGAAACCTGGCACCCGGTATATGCTATCTGGCACCTATTATCTGTTATTTAATACCCGGAACCCGGTACCCGCACTACTCATATTTATCACCAAGGTAATCGGCAACGCCATCAGCAGTTGCTGACATTCCTTTTTCGCCCGGATGCCAGTCGGCAGGGCAAACTTCACCATTCTCTTCGAAGAACTGCAGTGCATCCACCATGCGGATTGCTTCAGTAACACTGCGTCCGAGTGGGAGGTCATTAACCACCTGGTGACGCACAACACCTTGTTTGTCGATCAGGAACAGGCCACGGTATGCTACGGGTTCACCTTCAAATTCCATTTCACCATCTTCATTATAATCATATTCCCCTGCGAGAACATCGAAATTCTCAGAAATGGTTTTTGAAAGATCTGCAACCAATGGGAATTTTACACCTTTGATGCCACCGTTTTTAACTTCGGTGTTGAGCCATGCCCAATGTGAGTGGTGTGAATCAATGGAGCAGCCAACAATAGCTACATTCCTTTTTTCAAATTCTTCTATTTTTTCCTGAAAGGCAAGGATTTCTGTTGGACAAACAAAAGTAAAATCAAGAGGATAAAAGAAAAATACAACATGTTTCTTTCCTATATACTGCTCAAGAGAAAATTTTTCCACAAACTCACCTCCATTAACAACCGCAGTTGCTTCAAATAAAGGAGCTTTTTTTCCAACTAATACTGACATAATCTGATTTTTTTATTCGGTTTTAATATTAGATTTCTATTGCACAAATATAAGATTATTTTCTTATTTAGACAGGATTTATTTAAGGTTTTGGGTGTCGGTTTTAGGGAACTGGAATCGATACTCCTTCTAAACGTGTGTTTTACAGAAGTGGCATTGGTTTAAATTAGTTCTTCAAGCTTATAGATGAGCCCGGATCTGTATCTTATTAATTCTTCATGGTCCGGCTTGTATTTATCAGCATTTCGAATGTATAAAGGAACCTGCCATACAGGATATTTTAGAAAGGGCTCGTTATTATGTCGGGGAAAAATATGCCAATGAAAATGATCAGCTGAATTTCCTAATGCTTCGTAATTCAGTTTTTCAGGTTTTATCCAGTTCCAAACAGCTTCTGATACAATTGACATTTCTTCAAGGAATTTTTGACGAAATGGTTTTTTAAGCTGATGCAATTCTGCATGATGAAGCTTACAAAGAAACAATGTATAGCCTTTAAAGTATTGATAGTCACCAAGCACAACATATCCTGTTTCAAGTTCTTTGACGAAGTATGGGTTGGATCCGGAAAGTATCTGGTTAATTCGTTCACAAACAATGCAATTCTCTTTCATTTATTTATGACTATTTAGCTGATTCAGATGACGTTTATTTTACTAAAAGAAGTTTCGTGAAGGCAACTTCCTGGGGGTTAGCTGTTAATCGTGCAAAATAAACCCCAACGGGAAGTCCGTCAGCATTCCAGCGCATTCTTGTTTGTCCACTGGATATTCTTTCAGAGAATACCTTTTTGCCTGTCATATTGAATATCTCAATTTCCTTGATGTCAGCATCTGCTGAAAATGAGAAAAATGTTTTGGAATTAAATGGATTGGGATAATTGAAAAATGTCAGTTCTTCCTGTTCTAATTCTGAATCACCCAGATTTGAATTCATTTTCAATTTTATTCCTACAGGCCTGTGATCTGAAATATTTTGATCATATTCCCACCATCCGCCATCAATGAACTCATCAATTTTTATAGTTTGAATAAGTGCATTCTCATGTCCAAATTCCTCAAATAATTCATTTGTAATGAAAATATGGTCGAGATGTGAGGGCCAGGTTGGGTATGACCACCCTGATTGGCTGCCGTGGGCAATTTCAAGATCGGCAGCCCAGTAATTTTCAGTATCATTCAGAAATAGTTGAAAAACATTGTTTACAGGATCATCTGCCAGGTCGTCATTCAGGTCACCCAGGAGGATCGTTTTTGTATTCGTGAAATATTCTTCTATATACTCCTTTAGAAGTGTACTGGCGCGATTTCTTCTTGTTTCTTCATCATCCGGATCTTCCAGGTTGAGAATGCCATCCCCACAACACTTAAAGTGATTATTGATCACTATGATCCGTTCATTTCCATAATTCAGATCCATTACCATCGGAGACCTGGGAAAGGGGCTCCAATAGGGATATGTTGTATAGATCTCGTAAATGTCGTTGATCTGGATAACATCCGTTTTATAGATGTATGCCAGTCCTGCAAAGTATGACGACTCCAAATATCCTTCATATCCATCCAGGCCATCAATTAATTGGTTAAATGAAGATATATTATCCACCTCCTGTATGGCCAGAAGATCAACATCCAGGGCTTCAATGATCTGTGTAACATAATCAATGGTGGTTTCACCATTCTTTGGGAACCATTCAATGTTCCATGTAACTACTTCAAATGTAGAGTCTGTGCCAAATGTCAGATCATCAAAGTTTTGTGCGCTTATTAAAAAAGTACTTACCAGCAGAAATAGTATTGTCAGAGTCTGTTTCATAATATAAATTGCCTTTTAGACGAGTCCGGCTTTGCGTCTCATCCTTGCCATGTAGTGAGGGCTCATTCGAATGTATAAAAGTACAATTATTTCAACTAATATATAGCGAAGGTTTGGGCGGGTCGGTGGCGAATATAATTTGTCCATCCAGGCAAGAAGTGAAAGGGTGAATATAAATAGGGTCTAATGCCATTTGAACAAAGAAAAAGCGGGCTGCAAACTTTTAAAGCTTGTTAACCCGCTTGATCTTCAGATTGATTTTTTCTTACTCTTTATTTTTTCTTAAGCACTTTGTTTAGGACTGTGTCTTTATCCAGTTTTTTAGTACAGAAGAACCAGTCCTTGCAATCAATTTCACCGTCATCCATTCTATCTTTTGCGGCTCCACAAGATCCTGCGGGTCCAATAATAACGTCATCACCCGGACGCCAATCTGCCGGAGTTGCAACTCCAAATTCATCAGCTGCCTGCAGTGCAATGATAACCCTGTATAACTCATCAAAATTTCTTCCTAAACTAAGGGGGTAATAAATGATGGCTCTGATTATTCCATTCGGATCGATGAAAAATACAGCCCTGACGGCTTTTGTAGTGTCTTCATTTGGTTGAATCATTCCATATTTCTTGGCAACATTCATTGTAATGTCTTCAATTAATGGGAAATTAACTTCAACATCCTTCATCCCTTTGTATTCGATCTTCTCCTTTATGGTTCGCAGCCATGCAATATGACTATAGAGTCCATCAATGGAAAGACCAACCAATTTGCAATTTGCTTGTGCAAATTGATCTTCCATAGTTGCAAAGGTCATAAACTCTGATGTACATACTGGCGTGAAGTCCGCGGGGTGACTAAACAAAATTACCCAACTTCCTTTATAATCAGATGGAAAGTTGATATCACCCTGTGTTGTTACCGCTTTAAATTCCGGTGCAGCATCACCAATTCTTGGCATACTGAATACTTGTTGTTCTTGTTCTAGTTCCATAATAATATGTTTTTAAAGTTATCTGTTAACATTTATCAAATGTTCCTCGTATTTGAAGAACGATATCTTCTATTTTAAATCCCGGGAATTGCTTTTTATTAAAATATTCGTTCAAAAGATTATCCAATTCCTCATCAAAATAATCTTCAATTAATTCACATTCTGAACAATAAAAATGATGATGTTTGTCCATCACACCATCATATCTCATGATATCCCTATCCGTTTTTACTTTTTTAATCAGTTTGTTATCAATAAGGGTATCCAATACCTTATAAACAGTTCCGGTTGCAATATTGGGGTAGGATTCCCGAATGTATTCAATTATATTTTCTGCCGTAGGATGATTATTAAGAGCATAAATTGCATCCAGAATAGCCATCCTCTGCGGAGTTACTTTTAGTCCGTTTTTTTTTAATTTTTCCCGGACATTGTTTTGTTTTATTTTCATAAGAATAATACCTAAATAAGAAAGGTTCTTATAAAGGAATAAACAAAGTTACAAAAGAAATGTTCAAAATGCAAATAGGTTTAAATTATATTTTGCCTTAAGTCTGGGAAATGAGTTATTTAGGGAGTAGTGGGGCCGCTTGTCATTAATGTTTTTTTAAATTAGCTGATAGTTATGGCCTTCGTTGAGGTTACTGAAAATAAGAACAGAAAAGATGGAAAAATTGTGATGCATTGCAGTTTTGTTCTCTCCATTGATATAAAAACAGAAGAATAGCATCAAAGACCCCGGTACCTGGTACCCGGCACCTACATTATATCATTGATATCAAACAAGATCGGCATCCCTCGTTTGAAATCGAAAAGTGTTGCTTTACGGACCCGGAAATAACTTTGCCAGTATGTGCGAAGTGCTGAGTAGTAACCCTTAAGTGCATTGTCGTTATCGATCTGGGCTTTGTCGAGGTCCAATACATCGTTCACTTTTCCTATCATGTACCTTTTGGAGGTGATATCATATCTCTTTTGTGCTACAGTGTCAGCCTTGGCT
>CAZASJ010000051.1:0-20938 GCA_964487735.1 uncultured Bacteroidales bacterium
GACTTTGAGACTATGGGAAAAATAAATTGACCATGAAAAATTGACAACTGACAATTGACAATGATTCACCCCTGCACCTGGCACCCTGAACCTTGAACCAATAATACAAACGTTATGAAGAATCTATTCCTACTCAGTTTTTTAACAATAATAAGCCTGTGTGCTACCAGCCAACAATACGGCTGGACTGATATTAGCGACAACCTGCCTGAATATGCTAACTATAATGATGTTCATTTCATCGGTGATGAAGGTTGGATTACAGGCTGGAATGACGGGTTATTGCACACCCCGGACGGTGGCGAGACCTTTCAAATCCAAACACTCCCCGAAAACTCAGGGATATCTTCCTCCATTTTTATGAAAAATAATCTGAATGGATATGTTGTAACTTATAGTGGCAACATTCTTAAAACTGATGATGGAGGCACAACCTGGACTACTTTGCATGAACCGGGCGGAGCACTAAACTCAGTCCACTTCCCACCCGATTCAGATGTTGGATATGCTTGTGGTAGCAGTGGTACGGTTTGGTCATTTGATGACACAAGTATAACTGATATTTCCCCATCGGGTGTTTCTACAAACTTACAATCAATTTGTTTTCCAGAAGATAACAATGATGGTAAAGTGTGCGGGCAAACAACCATTGCCAGGTATAAAAACAATACCTGGGCTAATCTGCAATTTTATGATGCTACTTTAAATTATAACTCAATCTTTTTTATTGATAATAATTTAGGTTGGTCGTGCGGAATTAATGGAACAATTATACGTACCAATGATGGCAGCAGTTGGGTAATTTAGGAAAGTAATATTACAATCGAAAACTTTAATGATATATTCTTTATCAATCCCCTTGAAGGCTGGGCTGTAGGCACAGAAGTGCTGTCACACAGTGTTGATAGTGGTTCGACCTGGACCGAAGAATTAGTAAGTCAGACAATTGGCGTGGAATTAAGAGCTATTTACTTTACATCTGCCCAAAATGGCTATGTTGTTGGAAACGGCGTTTTATTGAAGTATGGGGAAGTTTTCGGAATTGCAGAAGAAGCTTCAGCAATTGATTTCGAATTATTTCCGAATCCGTGTCAGGATGAAATAAACCTTCGATATCAGATACCAGATACCAGAAAAACGAGATCAGAAATAATTGATATTACAGGCTGTGTAGTTAAATCATTGGAGCTTCAAGGACAAGAAAATACGGTTGATGTAAGCGATTTGCCACAAGGGATTTATTTTGTCAAACTACAAACAGGAGATAAGGTAGGGGTGCGGAAAATCATCATTCAATAAAGTGTTGAGTGTTGAGTGAAAATGAAACATGAAATATGAAAAATTGACAACTGACAATCGACAATGATTCACCCCTGCACCTTGAACCCTGAACCCTGAACCTTATTGAATAACCACCTTCTGACTATAACTCCGGTCTTCTGATTTCACTATCAATAAGTATATGCCTTGATTGATCATATCAGGAAGAACAATTTCAGCTTCAGCCTGATCACAGCTGCCTTCCATCACCAGCTGTCCAGTCATAGTGCAAAGTGAGTAGCTGAATGTTGTTTTATTGCCAAGGCTGATGAAGAACCTGTCTTGAACAGGATTGGGATATACATTTATTTCCTGTTCCAGTGTTTGTTCACTTGTGCCAACCACCCACCACTCAGCATCAATATACGACTTAGCCGGGGATAATGCGCCAAAGTAATTGTCTTTCCAGGCAAAAACTGCCTTGCCTTTGCTTAGGTCGATATCAACACTGGGCAGTGGATTATCAGGAAGGTCACCGGAATTGCTGCGATAATTACCCATGCTCCACCAGTTATTTGTCAGCAAGTCTGTGGCAGCGATACCTCCATAGATCAATTCCTCAGTGTCTTCAGTTGAGTATGTCAACAGAAAATTGTTATAGGTCTTGTCGAACATCATGTCAGGGTTCTTCTCATTTTCCGTTGTTGAACTTCCATAAGGATAATCTATGGCGATTTGCGTAAGGAGAGGAACCACAGGGATGTATCCTAGAAATTCATAATCCTGTGTAAAACTAGCGGTAACCAGATCTGTTAGTCCGGTATTATAATGATATTCCATGGCTACAACCATAGGGACAAAGTTAGATCCGGCCACTTGTCCTAACTTATTTTGATAAAGACAAATAGATGGCCTGCATACCTTTCCGTTTAAAAAGCTGTTAGCCTGGTTAATGATCACAGGCTCTGCCCAATCAGGAGCATTAAATGTTGGCCGACCAATGAACAGCCCTACATCTCCCAGGCCTGTTGTATGGTTGAAATTGGTTTCAAAAGCAATCGCATAATAACCCAAATCCTGATTAATGGTTCTGCCTGTAGTAATACTCACTCTATTTAATCCCGGCCATTCGAATAATAACCTGAAATCAAAATTGGTACCACCATCTGCATCATAAACCAGGTAGAGCTCATCAAGTTGAGAAGAAGAACTAAAGGCAGTATATGCAGCTGCAACAGCAAATGGGATATGATCAGCTCCAGGCGACCTGCTATCAGAAGCTATAGAGACACTATATCCCGGATCCATGCCAAGCGTTTTTTGATAGACCAATTGTGCCGTTCCGGGTTCATATTTCCTAATAGAAAAACTTCCCTGGGAAGCTCCTGAATTCCCGGTGTTTTTCAACTCTGCAATAAATACTTTAATATTGCTTGGATCATCTCCCGTAGCCACCATATCCACATCCTTGAGGATGTAATCATCAACTTCAAAAGCTATATCCAAAGCCTCTGTGAATGTCCACCCTTCATCCACAGAAACAAAAAGCGTATAGCCATTTTCTGTAGTGCTAAGGCTTGTTCCATACTGATGAAGCACATAGATCCATCCATTCTCAGCAACGGAGATTACACACTTTTCAGAATTGCTTGCAATAAACTTATTACTGCCCCAGTCCTCATTCCCTGGCTGTGCATTAACAATTAGAATTGATACGATAAGCATTGCTGCCACAAAGGCACTAAAAATATTTTTCATTGGTTTCTGGGTTAATGGGTTTACTCGTTTACAACTAAGCACGTAAATATACTATATATTCGAGTTTGTAGCAATAATTTATCCCTCTAAAAGACTCATAATATCGATAATCAGGTCTATGTATTATTTTCCAAAACTAAAATTAGTAATCTATAAATATAAATCACATTATTAATAATATATCAGCTACTGGCTTTCATAATAGGGAGTAAGAGGCGGTATTTATCGGTATAATTATAATCAAGATTACCTAATCGTTTTATGAGGCGTTGGATGCTTAAAGTGTATCTATGAAACTGTTAATATTTATGAGGATTTAGGAAACAAACCTACTTTTCATAAAATCAATCCATTCTTGTGGAATATTTTTTTGAAAGCCCTATATTTGATTTTTTTATAAAATCATACAAACAAGAATTATGAAAAGAATCATTTCCGCTATGTTGTTGCTTTTTACCCTATTCATTATTGATGGTTGTAAAAAAGACAATTCTGATCCAGAAAGCAATCCTCCAATCCCATCATCTGGATATATAATTACTAAAAACCTAATAACAACTGATTTACCCTGTTTTGTAAATATTATGTTCCAGGTAAGTGATATGGAAGGCAATGGAATAACAGATTTGGTAACGGAAGATTTTGATGTACTGGAAGATAATGAAACCATTTCTCCAACTGAATCAGCAATGGCCATTAATAAGAGAGATGAAATATCTTATAACCTCAAAACAGTGCTAATGCTTGATAATAGTGCCAGTGTTGGCAGCAATATTCAGGAAATAAAAAATGCTGCGATTACTTTAATTAATAATATGGTTGATCAGCAAGAAATTGCATTATATGTTTTTTCAGAGGAACCATTGCTTATTCAGGATTTTACATCTGATAAGAATTCATTAATTAGTGCAATCAGTACAATTACTCTCGGCTATGCTACAACTAATCTATATGGAAGCATTGTGACTGGTGCCAGTAGATGGCAGGATGATTATTCTATATCATCTATTGAACAAGGGTTTTTAATCATTATAACTGATGGGAGCGATACCCAGGGGTCGACTACTCTGAGTTCTGCACTTGGTGCAATTGGTAATAAAAAAGTATACACCGTCGGGCTTGGTGAAGAACAAGACCCTGATGCATTGGAACAGCTTGGAACAGCTGGATATTTCTCGCTCATGGATTATTCTCAGCTGACCTTACAGTTTAATAATATTCAGGAGGAGATGAAAAACTACGCAAATAGCTTTTATTGGTTGTTTTATTTAAGCCCAAAGCGCGGTGATAATAGCCACTCATTGAAATTGCAAATCAGGAATAATGTTAATACTTCTTCTAATGGTTACATTACCGGTAATTTCAACAGCGACGGATTTTATTCCGTATTGCCCGGCATTTCAATAAATCAGGGAATTACTGATATTCAGATTATTAGTGGAGAAAGCAAAACCCTAAAAGCAACAACATATTTTGGTGATCATACCCCGAATTATTCATGGTTCTCTTCAAATACAAATCTGTTGAGTATCCACCTGGATACATCCGATAATTCAGAAGCTATTATCTATGCGGCTCCTGATCTTGGCAATCAAGAGGTGTTTTTAACAATCAGTGATCTGGCAAATAATTTTACTGCAAATATTCCTGTACACATCACAAATGATCCCAGTCCAATTGCAAGCTTTTCTGCGAATCCCACCGAAGGAAGTGTTCCTCTTCATGTTCAATTTACTGATAATTCTAGCAATTCTCCCCAAACATGGGAATGGTCCTTTGGTGATGGGGCATCAAGCAATGATCAAAACCCTTCCCATATCTATAGCACAGTTGGAAAGTACACTGTTAGTTTAACAGTAAGCAATGAATTCGGCTTAAATACGGCAAATTATGTAGATCATATATCAGTTGCAGACCAGGCACCAGTTGCAGAGTTTACAGCAAACAATACAAGTGGATATGCGCCATTGACTGTAATTTTTACTGATCAATCAGAAAATAATCCAACACAATGGAATTGGGATTTTGGAAATGGTAGCAGTGACCTGCAAAACCCAACACATGTTTATTCTGTTCCGGGTACATACACAGTATCCCTTACTGCAACAAACATAATGGGTTCAGATACAAAAGTTAAGAGTGGATATATCAATGTTGAGGCAGCTCCGGCAGCTCCTGTTGCTGGTTTTAGTGGTACACCCGGAAGCGGCACAGCACCTTTGCAGGTACACTTCACAGATGAATCAATAAATGATCCTGATGAATGGCAATGGGCATTCGGAGATGGAACTTATAGTTTTGACCAACATCCTGTTCATACTTATACAGAAGCTGGATCATATACAGTCACGTTAATGGTTAGTAATGCCCAAGGAAATGATACAGAGGTCAAAAATGATTATATTACTGTAGGTGGCCTTGTAACTGAAAATCTTATCGCACATTATCCATTTTCAGGTAATGCTGATGATCATAGTGGTTATGGATTCGATGGGTATGTCTATGATGCAACCCTAACAAATGATCGGCATGATGTTGCCAATAGTGCTTACTTTTTTGATGGTGTAGGGGATTATATACAGGTCCCTGATGATGTTATGTTTCGGGCAGCAGATGCAAAACCATTTACCTGGTGTTTCTGGATGTCCCCATATTCAACAAATCATGTTATTATATTTAAAGGAACTAATGGGAGTAATGGTGCTTTATTTGATTGGTGGGTCGATTATACAGCTGATAATAAGGTTAGGTTTCGCTACACAACAAGTGATTATAGTTTCCAAAGTCACTATGAAACTATTCCTAATATTCCATTGAACGAATGGAGTTTTATAACAATAAGCTATGAATTTGGGAATTCCAATTCAATGAGAATTTATATGAACGGAATTGCTGTACCTGGTGAATGGGTAATGGGAGATGGGAATCATGAACCTTACTCATCTTCAAGCAGTATTTATATAGGAAGGCATCATCGCTATGATGGCACACCTGTACCTTATGATTACTTTAATGGAAAAATTGATGATATAAGAATCTATAATAGTATACTTTCAACAGATGAGGTCATGGACCTCTATCTGGAAACTAAATAATGCTTTTATAAGTCATTATAGTGTTATCAATACATCCTTTTTTTTGTGATTTTATTAACACATTAGACCTGAACAATAAGGTTTTCATGGCGTTATTACAATGTATTTTCTATTAAAAATTCATTCTAATAACATTAAATATAAATCCATGAAAAACATATTGATCACAGGCTGCAGCTCAGGTTTCGGGCTCAATGCAGCCAAATATTTCGCCGATAAAGGAAATTTTGTGTATGCCAGCATGCGCAATGTTGAAGGGAAAAATGCCAGGCCGGCAGCTGAATTAGCTGCTTACAAAAGTGCTGATGGTGGTAAAATTAAAGTTATCGATTTAGATGTAACATCGGATGAGAGTGTTAAGACAGCTTTCACTCAGATTTCGCGTGTGGATGTTTTAATCAACAATGCCGGGCTTGGCTTTGGTGGGCCGGTTGAAGCCTTTACCGCTGACCAGGTTCTGGCACAGTTAGACCTTAACATAGTCGGGACACTGCGTGTTGCCAAAGCAGTTTTACCGGGCATGCGTGCACAAAAATCAGGATTGATCATACAGGTCAGCTCCACTGCCGGCAGAGCAGCATTCCCAGGATTCGGAGTGTATAATGCAAGTAAGTGGGGACTGGAAGGTGTCAGTGAAGCTTTAAGATACGAACTGTCTCCACTGGGGATTGATGTGGCAATCGTTGAACCTGGTCCATTTTCAACAGGCTTTTTTGAAAATATAATACAGCCAAAAGATGAAGAAATTGCTTCTGCATACAGCCATGTTCAGGATTTCGTTGGTGGCTTCGGTAAACAGGTAACAAGCTTGTTCGAAAATGCGGATGCACCAACCGATCCAATGATTGTTGTTAAGATATTTGAAAACTTGATGAATATGCCAAACGGAAGTCGCCCGTTGCGAACCATTGCAGGCCTTGACTTTGGTTTTCAGGCACTAAATGATGCTACAGAGCCTATCAGGAAGGCTAGTCTCGAAGCATTCGGCATTTCTGAATGGGATGGGCCAAAAGGATAAACAGACTATCTTTATATAAGTGTTAGCATCCTTAAAGCATATTAAGTACTTAGTGTAGTTGCAGATCCAGTATCCAGTCTCGATTCCCGGCCCCCGGGATCGAGGATCCTCGAAAAACAATGTATTCAATGAATTCTGGTTTTTCGGGATATCCAGTATCCAGTATCCAGTATCCAGTATCTATTATCTAGTATCTAGTGTAACTATTAACTATCTTTACTGCAAAACTATTACCCTCATGTGCGGTCGCTATATTTTGGCTCAAAAGCTTGAACGCATCGAAAAACGCTTCAATGTAATTGCTCCGGAAGGAGCAGAGTGGAAGCCTGCCTATAATATCTCACCGGGGCAGCTGGCGCCTGTGATCACCGGCGATAATCCAAAAGAATTGCAGCTATTTCGTTTCGGCATGACCCCTTTCTGGGCAAAAAAGCCCATGTATATGATCAATGCCAGGGCTGAGGGGGACCACAACAAGGAAGATGATCCGAATTACAAAGGGGCCAAAGGCATTATCTCCAAGCCATCTTTCAGAAAACCCATACGCTCCCAAAGGTGCCTGGTCATCGCCGATGCCTTCATCGAAGGAACTGTAAAAGAAAAGCTCTCAAAGCCTTTTGTGGTCTACCTTAAAGACAATGTCAGGCCATTTGCCTTTGCCGGAATCTGGGATGAATGGGTAAATCAGGAGAGTGGAGAGATCATCCGTTCTTTTGCAATCATTACCACAACAGCAAACGAACTGCTTCGGAAGCTTCCGCACCACCGCTCTCCGGTGATCCTGGAACAAAGGCATGAATCCAAATGGCTGAACCAGGAATTGCCACTTGCAGATGTCACAAAATTCCTGAAACCATATCCGGCCGAACGAATGAATGCCTATCCCATTGATCCGGCCATCAAAAACCCACAGGCAGAAGGATCAGAGCTACTCAAGCCCAGAGGGGAGAGAGTAGTGCCTGAATATGATATCAAAACCAATCAAGACATTGAACTGCAAGGAATGGGTAGTGGAAAGCGGTTTTCGTATGATCAGGAATGGCCGTGGGGCTGAAATCTGAACTACGAACTACGAACTACGAACTTTGAACTACGAACTTAGAAATTGATTCGTTAATTATTGTTATTTGTGCATTTTCTGATGGCTGAAACAAACATGCTTACCAATTGATTTGCTTCATCAACTGCCTTTTCGAGAAGCTCTTTATTGCTGCATATTTGATTTTGCTTCATTATCAGTAAATTGACATAAGATTCTCGCAGTTCTTTTAAACAAATACTTTGCTTGTGAATAAAGTCATTTTTCGATTCTGCTGCTTTGGCTTCACCAAAATTGAGTGCCGAACTGCCTGCTGATCTGATAAGCTGCTTTGATAAATAATCCCCTTCATAACTATTATTACAATGTCTTATGATAGAAATACATAGTCCAGCAAACTTGATAAGCCTTGATTGTAATTCTCTACTCATACTTATTAATACCCAATTTTGAAAAATGTCCCACCTTATCCGATAGTTTTTTTTATATAATAAAGTTCGTAGTTCGTAGTTCGTAGTTCGTAGTTCAAAGTTCATGCAGATCTCGGATCCGCCTGCAGCGCCAACTTAAGCATGCGATCAACCTCCAGGCTGGGAAAGCCAAATTCCTCCACAACCCGGCCATAAAGCATATACACCCCCATTCCCCTGAAAGGATATTTCTGCAATGTGTCGGGAAAGTGTGTGCTATCAAAAAACGCTCCCGTATCATCCAGAAAAGCTGCGAAATGCATAATCTGCTTCTTTATGGTGCGCACATACTTAATGGTCACCAGCAGCCCTGCCATTTGTACACTTCTGCCAATGTGCCTGTGCATGTCGCCTGCCTTGACAACCCCATTCACAGGCCGTTGCAGCAACTCAAACCAACTCATCGTCTGTGGAAACCCGATCAGTTCCAACTCATCATAGGCATCCTCAACTTTGCTGCTTTCCAGCTGGGGAAGTGAATACTCTTTGAGTGTTTGACGGAAGAGGGTGGGGCCGGAGGGCCGTAAACTTTTCTTGCCCAGGTGCAGGTGGGCTTCCCATAGGAGATGTGACTTCAGCTTTCCTGTGAAGTTAAACGCTCCTGTACGGATCAGCAATACAAGCTGCTCAATACCTGCGGGCACCCGCTGTATGAAGTCCTCCAATGACCGGAATTTGCCATTCAACTCCCGTTCTTCAGGAATTCCGTGCCCGCTGCGCTTTTCAAGACTATCGATATGAATAAACCCCGTATAAATCTTCTTCCCGATGATGCGGGTTTTGTAATTGCTGTGGTTTACACAGGGAAGCATGATCTCTGCTCCCCAGCGCCTGGCTTCATTGAAATATACCCATCGCTGAAAGAAGCCGCCAAAATTATTGATCACTGCCACCATGAATTCCAGGGGGTAGTGTGCTTTTAGATACAGACTCTGAAAGCTTTCAACGGCATAGGAAGCCGAGTGTGCCTTTGAAAAGGAATAACCCGCAAATGACTCGATCTGCCGCCACACCTCCTTTGTAATGTCATCAGTATAGCCATATTCCTTGCAATTACTGAAGAACTTACGCACGATCCGTTCAAACTCTTTCTTTCCCCTCACTTTTCCACTCATGGCCCTGCGCAATACATCTGCATCGCTCAGGTCAAGGCCGGCAAAATGATGGCATACCTTCAGTACATCTTCCTGGTATACCATAACCCCATAGGTTTCTTCCAGTTGTTCCTTCATCACGGGGTGGATGTACTCGAAATCATTGGGATGATGAAAACGATGAATGTATTCACGCATCATGCCCGACCTCGCTACACCGGGACGAATGATGGAACTGGCTGCCACCAGCCTGAGGTAGTCATCGCATTTAAGCTTTTTCAGCAGGCCCCGCATAGCAGGACTTTCCACGTAAAAGCATCCATTGGTCTCGCCCCTGCGAAGCAGGTCCTTGATCTTTTCATCCTTTTTGAACTTATCTACCCGGTGCACATCCACCTTGATGCCCCTGTTTTCGGCAACGATGTCCGCACATTCACGGATATGGCCAATGCCCCGCTGGCTCAGGATATCAAGCTTCTCAAAGCCAATGTCCTCCGCTACATACATATCCCACTGCGTGGTAGGAAAGCCCTTGGGTGGCATATCCAGAGCTGTATAAGCACAGATGGGTTCTTCAGAGATCAGGATCCCTCCGGAGTGTATGCTCCTGATGTTCGGGAAGCCTGCCATCATCCCCGATAAAGCATGTATCCTGTCCGTGATCACATTCTTTCCCTCTGCATCGTCGGGATGGTGCACCAATCTGTCGATCTCCGCCTTTGGCAGGCCATAAACCTTGCCCAATTCACGGTATATTGAGCGTCCCTTGAATGTCGACATCGCTCCCAGCAGGGCAGTATGCTTTCGTCCGTACCTTTTAAAAATATAGTCCTGTACATCATCCCTTTCCCGCCAGGAATAATCAATATCAAAATCGGGTGGCGTGCTTCTTCTGGGATTGATAAAACGCTCAAAGTAAAGGTTCAGGTCTATAGGGTCAACATCTGTGATATTCAGACAATAAGCCACTACACTGTTTGCGCCGCTTCCACGGCCAACATGATAAAACCCACGCGACATGGAATAGCGTATAATATCCCAGGTAATGAGAAAATAGGAAGCAAACCCCAGTCGTGTGATCAGGCCCAGTTCATGCCTTACCCTTGCTTCAGCTTCTTTATTTTTCTTGCCATAGCGATATTCCGATCCATCCATGGCCAGCTTTTCAAGCAATACCTTATCGTCATACAGACTGCCGGTGAAGGTTTTCTTATTCTTTATGGAATGAAAATCAAATTCGATGTGGCATTCAGCCATCATCCTTTCGGTATTTCGCAATATATCGGGATAATGCTCAAAGGCTTTCAGCAGCTCATCGTGCGAGAGCATCATCTCATCAGGCCTCGCCATATGGGATGGATCCAGCCTCGACAGCAGGATGTTGTTGTCAATGGCCCGCAGGTTGCGATGCAGTTCATAGCCGCTGCTTCCGGCAAAAGTAACGGGATTGCGTACAACCAGCTTTGATTGCTTGTGCCTGAAAGGGGAGGAGAGAAGCCTGCCCGAATCGGAGGGGCGTATGCCGATGTATTCATTCCCCCTGAGCTTATCCGGCTTGATGCCTTCGAAAGGGTAAACTACATAGCAATTTGGCAATACTGGCGGTCTTTCCGGCAATGGGGTTTTATTTAAACGATGCTCCGACAGGAATTCGTTCAGTTCCCTGAATCCTTCATTGTTCTGTGCAATGCCGGTATAAAGGAATCTGTTTCCTTCACGAAACTCTATCCCCGCTATGGGATGCAGGCCTTCTTCATCACAGGCTTTCACAAAGTCCATCACCCCCGTGGAATTATTGATATCGGCAATTCCCAGGATCTCTGCACCCTTGTTTTTGGCAAGCTTTACCAATGCTTCCGGACTCATGGTTCCGTAGCGCAAGCTGTAATATGTGTGGTTGTTATAGTACAATTCTTTTATAGTTTTGAGGGTTGAGTTTTGAGTTTTGAGTTTTGAGTTGAGGGTTCCACCTTCGCTCCGCTTCGGTGGACGCTGTGAGTTTTGAGTTCGTTTTAAATTTTAAGTTTTGAATTAATTTTTATTCACCTCACCCCTTAAAGGAGAAGGGGACTTGAAATAATGTTTTATCATTTTGAATTTGAATCATTTAATATTGTTTAGGATTTAGAGTTTAGAATTTAGGGTTTAGGGTTTAGAATTTAGAATTTAGAGTTTAGAATTTAGAGTTTTATCTTATAATCCTACTGCTCTCCGAATCGCCTTCTTGCCGTATCTCAGCCTGATATTGTCCATCGCATTATAAAGGCTCACCATCTCCGGGGTATCTTCGAACATATTGAGTTGTTGCACACCGCTTACAAGGTGGCTGAACTTAATCCCTACCAGCCTGATAAGCATACGCCGCTGGTAAAGCCTTTCAAAGAGTTCAAGCCCGGCGGGGATGAGCACATGGTCGAAAGCAGTGTAGGGGATGCGCTTTTGCAGGGTATGGGTATCGAAGTTCGCGTAGCGGATTTTTACCGTAATGCAGGCAGTCAGCTTTTGCTTCTTCCTGAGCTCAAAAGTCAGGCGCTCCACTTTGGAAGCAATGATCTCTTTCATCCTTATAATATCTATTGTATCATTCTCAAAGGTGTTTTCCGAGCTGATCGACTTCCGCTCCGAATATTGCTGCACGGGGGTATTGTCGATGCCGTTGGCCTTTTTCCACAATACAATGCCGTTCTTTCCCATCAGGCGTTCCATCATTTCCGGGGGGATGCTGCTCAAGGTAGCGATCCTGGATACCCCCATCGAACGCAGCAATTCATAGGCTTTCTTTCCTACCATGGGAATCTTCCGTATGGAAAGCGGAGCCAGAAATGGCTGTACGTCAATTTGGGGAACCTGCAGCAAGCCATTGGGCTTTGCTTCACCCGTGGCGATCTTTGATACGGTCTTGTTCACCGACAAACCAAATGATATTGGCAGTCCGGTGTGTTCTATGATGCGCTCTCGTAGCTCAGCCGTCCACTTTAATGAACCAAAGAAGCGGTCCATGCCCGTAATGTCAACATAATGCTCATCGATGGATGCTTTCTCGTAGAGAGGAGCCTGCTCGGCAATAATTTCTGTGACCATGGCCGAATATTTTGAGTACATATCCATATCGCCCCGCACAATGATGGCATCATTGCAAAGGTTCCTGGCCATCTTCATGGGCATGGCCGAGTGCACCCCAAACTGCCTGGCCTCATAGCTGCAACTGGCTACGACTCCACGGTCGGAAGTCCCGCCAACGATCACAGGCTTGCCCTCCAGGCTGCTGTTCATCAGGCGCTCCACCGACACGAAAAAGGTGTCAAGATCGAGATGAATAATCTGTCTTTTATGCTTGATCATAAAAAAAATCCTAAAAAACTTGCTTTTAATATTTCAATTGTATTACCTTTGATTAGAATTTAATCATTATTTTGATTGTAATATAATCATTAAATAGTACGAGATGCAAGATTTAAATTTATTTTTATCAGAATATTTCAGAATTATGTAACACTGGTTCGGAGTACGTGGGACGCGGTTCGTGGAATTTGATATTTCCTCGTCCCCTGTCCCCCGAACCTCGTCCCCCAAAACGAATGAATTATGCACTTTAGCACCAATATCAAACTTTTACGCAAACGCCGTGGCCGTACACAAGATGATGTGGCCCAAGCACTTGAAATGAAGCGATCCACGCTCAGCGGCTATGAAAACCAGGTTGCCCAGCCGGGCATCGATGCCCTGATAGCTTTCTCAAAGTACTTCAATATCGCCATCGATACCCTCATCAGGATCGATCTTTCCGAATTGTCGGAAAGCCAGATATCACAGGTTGAACGCGGATTTGATGTATACCTTAAAGGAAGCAAGCTCAGGGTCCTGGCCACTACGGTCGACAATGGAAACAATGAAAACATAGAGTTGGTGAACGAAAAAGCTTCTGCAGGCTATGCCAGCGGCTTTGCCGATCCCGACTTTATAAAGGTATTGCCTACTTTCCAGCTTCCCTTTCTATCAAAAAGCAAGAAGTACCGTACCTTTCAGATCAGAGGTGATTCCATGGTGCCAATTCCTGATAAATCATGGGTAACAGGAGAATACGTGGAAAACTGGCTCACCATCCGAAGCAATTACCCTTACATTGTAATTACCGTCGATGATGGCATCGTATTCAAAGTTGTGGAAAACAGTATCAAACAGAATGGAAAACTAAAACTGATCTCCCTCAACCCTCTCTTTGATCCTTACGAGATCGATGCATCTCAGGTAAAAGAAGTATGGAAATTTGTGCACTATATCAGTTCCGACATGCCTGAACCCAATATGCCAAAGGAAAAACTTATGGAAGAAGTACAGACGCTGAAGAAACAGGTACTGGCCATACAAACAAAACTTAAGCTTTAAGCAGGCAGATGTTCGCCATAATAGATGTAGAAACCACCGGGCTGAATCCTTCGGGGGAGCGAATGACAGAGATCGCTGTGTATTTGCATGATGGTCATAAGATCACCGGTGAATACCAGACGCTGCTGAACCCTGAAAAACGCATTCCTCACCAAATCACAGGCCTCACAGGTATCAGCAACCGAATGGTTGCCGACCAACCACGATTTTGTGATATCGCAAAAGAAATTGTGATCATGACGGAAGGACGCATCATCGTAGGGCACAACGTTTCATTCGACTATCGCTTCCTGCGGGCTGAATTTAAAAGGCTGTTTTACGACTTTAAGCGGAAAACTCTTTGCACCAAGCAATTGAGTCGTAAACTCATCCCTGGCAGACAATCCTATGGACTTGGCTCTTTAAGCAAAGACCTGAACATTGCTAATGATAGCAGGCACAGGGCAGGAGGGGACGCAATGGCCACTGTAAAGCTTTTTGAACATCTCAGAACACTGGAGGACGATTTACTAAAATTATCCCTTAAAGGGCTTAATTCAAACCTCAGTAAAAAGATCATCGATGGATTGCCGGAAGTAACAGGCGTATATTATTTCATTGATGCACAGGGAGAGATCATTTATGTTGGCAAAAGCCTGAATATCCATGACCGGATACTTTCACACCTCAGCAATAACAACACAAAGCGGGCAATGGAGATGCGCGACAGGGTAGTGGACATAAAATGGGAACCTACCGGAAGTGAACTCATCGCCCTCTTGCTCGAATCAGATGAGATCAAAAGGCGAAAACCGGTCTTTAACCGCTCCCAGCGCAGAACCACATTCCAATTCGGCTTGTTTTCCATGACCGACCTGAATGGCTATAAATGGTTGCAGACCAAGCGCATCAATGGTACAGATGCACCGCTGACTTCATATACGACTCAAAAAGAAGCCAGAGCCCATCTTCAATTCCTGGTGGATGAATATCACCTTTGTCAGAAACTTTGCAGTCTGTACCCCTCAAACGGACCCTGCTTTTATCACCAGATCAGCAGGTGCTTCGGAGCATGCATAGGAAAAGAACCACCTGAGGAATACAATCAGCGTGTGGATGTGGCCCTCGAACGCTACATTTATCGCGAAAATAATTTCTTTGTGATTGATAAAGGACGTACGGATGAAGAATCTGCAGTTGTAAAGGTATTTAATGGGTCTTATCAGGGGTTTGGATATATAAGCAATGATTCTGCAAATGACCCTGAATTGCTCTCCGATTGCATAAAACCCTATGCTGACAATAAAGATATTCAGGTGATCATTAAGGGCTATCTCAGAAAATACCCTGAGGTCAAACGGATTAAACTCTAATCCAGCGCTATCAATAAAGACTTTCAGCGTACTAATTTATAACTTATCTAAATACCAAAATATTTAGCTTTGTACAAGTATAATCTTAAACAATCACTATTCAATCACAAAAACAATAAGCTATGAAAAAATTGTACATTTTAATGCTTGCACTTTTTGCATTTGCATTAACATCAAAAGCCCAGGTTTATTTCGATGAATCCTTCGAAATGATGCCTCCTGTTCTGTGGACGATAGATCTGCATCCCAGCAACTGGGATGAAAGCAGCTCTGCCAATGCCGGCGGAATCGCACCTGAAGGTATGTTCACATGGGATCCTGCTTTTGTAGGAGAATCACATTTATATTCTTACGAAGTTGACCTTACAGGTTTGACCCAGGTAAGTTTCAGCTTTAAACATATGGTTGATCATTACGGGGGTGATTACACAATTGGTGTGGCTACCCGTTCTGCTGGCGGTGATTGGAATACTGTATGGGAAATCGAAAATCCAACTGCAAATATTCCTGGTCAGGAAGTTGAAATCAGTATTACCAATTCAGATGTTGGTGCTGCTGACTTTCAAATCGGCTTTTTCTTTTCAGGAGATTCGTATAACATCAATTACTGGTATATGGATGACGCCAAACTATTTGTGCCTCTTGATCATGATGTTGCCACTAAGAAAATCCTTGGCGACACCTATTTTGACATGGGAGATGAGTACATCGCCAACGCCCTTGTAAAAAATGTGGGACTCAATGATGAAACATTCGATGTTGTATTGGAAATCCGTGATGCCACTACAGATGGTGTCTTATACACTGAAACGATTAACACATCTTTAAATGCCGGTACTGAAACAACCCTGGCTTTCCAGGATTATGTTCTCCCTTTTGAAAATTTCATGTATGAAGTAGTTGTTACTACAATGCTTGCTGGTGACATGGATCCTGCCAACGATATGGCAAGTAAATATATCTACACCTATACGTCTGAAAGAGAAATGGTTATTCTGGAAATTGGTACTGGTACCTGGTGCACTTATTGTCCGGGCGCTGCCATGGGAGCCGATGACCTCATTGACAATGGTAAAAACGTAGCTGTTATTGAAAATCACAATGGTGACGACTATGCCAATGATTATTCCAATGCCAGGAATTCATATTATGGCATTTCAGGATACCCAACAGCTATTTTTGACGGACTCGAAAAAGTAGTTGGTGGAAACCATACAACATCCATGTACCCAACCTACCTTCCGATTTATGAAGCAAGAGCAGCTATCAGGTCTGCATTTTCAGTTCAGCTTTATGGTGAGAACACTTCCGGTAATCATTATGACGTAACCGGAATGATTTATAAGTTAGGTCCAACCTCGGTTGAAAATGTTGTTCTGCACATTGTCGTTACTGAATCACATATTCCAGAGAGCTGGCAAGGACAGGAGCACCTGAACTTCGTTACCAGGTTGATGCTTCCTGATGAAAATGGAACTATTGTTGATGTATTAGGAAACGATTATATTGAAGTGAATGAATCTTTTACAATCCATGAAAACTGGCTGACCGAAAACTGTGAGTTGGTATATTTCCTCCAAAATACTGATACTAAAGAAATCCTTCAGGGTGGCAAAGTAATGGTAAGCGACCTTATTGGTGTTGGCATCCGGGAAGAACTTGCTGAAAATGGTGTGGCTATTCAAAACATATACCCCAATCCATTCAGCAATGAAACCAACATTCATTTCAGCCTTGCCGCCTCAGAGAATGTATCAATAAAAATGCACGACATGACTGGCCGTGAAGTAGCTGTTCTGGCAAATGAAGTTATGACTGCCGGTGACCATAAAGTTGTTTGGAATGCAGGAAGCGAACTTCCTGACGGAATCTATTTCTGCACCATCAGCACCGCTTCACATAAATTAACCCAAAAAGTGATGCTCATCAAATAACAATTCCATATTATATACTCTATATGGAAATTTAAACTGTATATCAAAGGAGGCCTTGTTGTCAGGGCCTCTTTTTTCTTTTCTTTGTATTATGTTTTACCGTTTAATCTTTCTTTTCCTGTCATTTGCTTTTACAACAGGTCTGCATGCCCAAACCAAATCTTATCTCTGCCTGAATCCTGCTACTGAGATGTCGATTGATGGCAATCTCACAGAATGGCAAAACACTCCCAAGACATCTGATTTTATTGATATTACCGGAAAACCAAACCTGCTTCCGTATCTTAATACCAATGTGATGATGATGTGGGACAGTAATTATCTTTATGTTGCTGCTGAACTGGAAGAACCTCATTTGTGGGCTACAGTTAGCGAGCGCGACAGGGTGATCTATCTGGATAACGACTTTGAGATATTCATCGATCCCGATGGGGATACGCATAACTATGTCGAAATTGAAGTGAATGCGCTGGGAACTGTCTGGGATCTTTTCCTCACAAGGCCATACAGAGATGGGACAACACCCCTGAATTCATATAATATTGATGGGCTTCTTTGTGAAATTAAGCTAAAAGGTAGCTTAAATGATCCTTCAGATACTGATGAAGGATGGACCATCGAAATAGCCATCCCCTGGAGTGCGCTGGTAGATCTTACCCCCGCTAAAAGAAAACCCTATCCAAACGAATACTGGAGAATTAATTTTTCAAGAGTACAATGGGAATTTGATATTAAAGACAACCAGTATATAAAAAAGAAAGACCTTTCAAACGGGAAGAACCTGCCTGAAAACAATTGGGTATGGTCGCCGCAAGGCAAAGTGGATATGCATATGCCTGAAAAGTGGGGTTTTGTTTTTTTTTCGCAGAATGTTGTTGCCAAAGATCTCCCTATACCCACCATTCCTGCACTGGAACGTGATATCCGTAAAATACTGAGAGATTATTACTTCGCGCAGCGAGAATGGAAAACAGAGAAAGGACGCTATGCCTTTGATCTTGACAGCCTTTATGTTCCTTCGGAAGTGGGGGAGTGCCCCGGAAAATTCAGCATGTCATCCTCCGGGCTGCAATATACCATTGAATTCGATGATACCTTGGCACAAAAATGGATCATCAACGACCAGGGAAGGATATGGAAGGAAAAGCATATCAAAGCATATATATGGATGCATGGCGACAACAGTCTCAGTGATTCTGCTTGGGCGGTTCGGTTTAAAGAACTGGCAAACTACGGTATTGATGGTGTCTTGCTTGGCGGAAGCAATGAATTGTTGAAAAGGGTCATCCCTCTGGCCAATGAAGAAGATATCGAGATCCATGCCTGGCGCTGGATGCTGAATTGCAATCATAAGGAAGTGATAGAATCGCATCCTGAATGGTATAGTGTTAGCAGGGAAGGTTTTAGCTGCCTCGAAAAACAAGTTTATGTTGCTTATTATAAATGGCTTTGCCCTTCCAGGGAAGATGTTCGGGAATACCTCTATTCAATCGTTGAAGAAACCATCCAGATAGATGGACTTTCCGGATTCCATATGGATTACATCAGGCATCCTGATGTGATCCTTCCTGTAGCACTATGGCCAACATACGGTCTTGTACAGGATCACGAAATGCCTGAATATGATTTTTGTTATTGCGATGTATGCCGCACAAAATTTGAAGAGAAACATGGCTATGACCCGCTGGATCTTGAGCAGCCTGATCTGGATACGGCATGGCGGCAATACCGATATGATATTGTGACTGACCTGGTAAATGGTATCGAAACAAAACTGAATTACCATCATCTGTCAGCAGCTGTATTTCCATCGCCTGATATTGCCCGGACGCTTGTCAGGCAGGATTGGGATAAGTGGCAATCAGTAAACATTGTATTCCCGATGGTTTACCATAGTTTTTACAATGAAGGCCTCGAATGGATAGGGGAGACTACCTGGGAAGGAGTGTTTGCCCTGAACCATAAAACAAAGCTTTATACCGGCCTGTATATCCCCGCATTGAGCCCCGAAGAGCTAAACCTTGCCATAAAAATAGCACTGGATGCGGGAGCCTCCGGAATCTCTCTTTTCGATTATAATGCAATGACTGACGAGCATTGGGATGTTCTTAAAATCCGCATGAAAAGCATACAATAATCAGGATTTATTTATCGCTCTCGTCCGGTAAAACAGGATTGTCCCTTTCAATTGCCTGAAAAATGCAAAAAATACAGTCCTTGTTCAATGAGAAAGATTTGATATTGGTAAATTCATGCTCAATGCAACATGCCTTCTGAATACTTAATTCTGGATGTTGACTTCCTGTCATCTAATCTCAGAATTCTCCCCCGGACATCACTATTTATTTATCCTGATGCCATTACATAAAAAGATGCAATCAGTTCAATAAGTAAGAATTCATTTAAACTTTTGTAAGGGTTTAGTTGTTTAGACGACCAATGAATAACAATTAAAATGTATAATCCTTAATTAATACTATCTAAGCATGAAAAATATATTTACTCTTATCGTTGTCTTCTTAACCGGATTTGCAAGCATTGCCCAGGTTGAGAAAACAATTGTCGTTGAACACTTTACAAATACCCTTTGCGGAACCTGCGCTTCCAGAAACCCCGCATTATTCAGTCTTTTAGATAATTACCCACAGGTTTTGCATATCTCTTATCATCCAAGTGCTCCATATTCCAACTGCATCTTCCATCAGCACAATCCGGTCGAAAATGATGCAAGAACAAACTTTTATGGAATTTATGGTGGAACCCCCAGGGTCGTGCTTCAAGGGGAAGTAGTTCCTGTACAAAATCCAATTCTGACAGCAGGTCAGATAGATGCTGTGCTTAGTCAAACATCCGACTTTAAAATTACAGTCACACAGGAACAAGCCGATGCCAATATGGTAAATGTGCAGGTCGTGGTTAAAAAAGTAAGTGAATCTTTTACACAAACTCCTGTGATATTTGGTATGATAGCCGAAAAGGAAATTCAATACGCAGCACCAAACGGTGAAAACCTGCATCAAAATGTTTTCAGAAAAGTCATCATTGATGCCGACCTGAATATTGCCAATGTTGGGGACTCAGCAGTTATCAACGAAAGCTACAGCATCCATCCCGACTGGATAGCAGATGAACTCATTTTTACGGTTTTGGTTCAAAACGAATCTACCGGTGGTATTCTTCAGGCAGCTGAATCAGACAAACTCAGTGCCGGGTCAAGTTTCATTGGAGACAAGGAGATTCTTTCACTTGATGGTGCATTGTATCCAAATCCGGCAAGGGATGTGATCAATATCTCTGCATCCATGCAAGAAAAAGTATTGAAAACCGATTTCTATGCCATGACCGGAAAGTTGGTAAAATCCTATTCAGGCGCTTCCGCAATGAATATCAGTGATCTACCTGAAGGTATTTATATGGTCGTCCTGACAGACAAAGAACAAAAACAACATATTACGAGAATAGTGAAGAGGTAGTTTCTGCTGGATATCCCGAAAAACCAGAAATGCTTGATTTCATTGTTTTTCGTGGATCC
>CAZASJ010000052.1:0-20274 GCA_964487735.1 uncultured Bacteroidales bacterium
AGCGCACCTGCTTTGGGAGCAGGGGGTCGTAGGTTCGAATCCTACTACCCCGACAATACAAAAACCCTTCACGAAAGTGAGGGGTTTTTTGTTTTATGGCGAGGCGAAAACGTGTTTTTAAGCCGAGCAAATAAAACAAAAAAGCACTGGGAACGAAGTGATTAAGGGTTTTTGGATTGTACCTCCCCAAAAACGGATCAATGAAATTAATCCTACTACCCCGACTTGAAAATCAAAGACTTACAGGCTTCTGTAAGTCTTTTTTTATTCCCGGTGTCAGTATGGTGTCACTTTTTCGGATTCCTCTATAGGCTATGGTTCTAAATATCGCTTTTGTGCTTTAAATTGTAACCTTCTTTCAAGGCTGTTGGCATTCTTAATGTTGCATGTTTCTTTTTGCAAAACTGAATAAAGAGCAAGGCTACGCTATTCTCTATTTTTTAGAATACTTTCTAAACGCACTTATGAACTGGAAAATAAAATAAGCTCCAGTAATTCTTGAAAGTCCATCAAATAAAAGTGCTGTACCCTTATAATCAGGCACATTAAATAGTTCATTGAATCTATGAGCTGGATTCAGGAAGCTTATAAATCGTCCAATTTCATCTCCTACTAAATTGATGTTGAAGTGTGTTTGACCAATTAACAACTTGATAGCAGTATACCAAATTAATGATAACATAATTAACCATGTAGCTGCAAGTATCCAATTGAGGCCAAAGTTATTTGATATATAATTTGACCACAGTATGAACCGATCGTTTTTCTTACCAGGTACACCTTTTAGTTGTTTTAGGAAACAATGCATTTCATGCTTTTGGAATTCAAGCTTGGATGGAATATCTTCATGTCTTGAGGCTACTATTTTGAGCTGTCTGAATAATTCTTTCTTTCTTTCAATAGTATTTGCCTTTAGACTCGATTTTTGACACCAAGTAATGTTTACTGGAGAGATATTTAAAAGGTTTGTATTTGATATTAAGATTCGTCTAAAGCTTGTAAAATCAGTTTGACTTAATGTTGTATCCCCTAAAGAACTGTTTTTAAGCACAATAATAGATAATAAAAGCAAAATATTTAAGACTTCTGTTGCTCGATAAAGGCATGGCTGTTTATATGACATTGTTGGTGCGAAAAAGTAATTCGCATCGATCAAGAGTTCTGCAAGCTATTTGTCAGTAAAAGATAAAAAATGTTGCCAAATATAATAAAGCTCCCTAACTTTGAGTAAAATCTGGCTTATTAAAAGGGAAAGTTAAATGTAAACAATGATTGATATTTAATGATTTATCGTATTATATATTCAAAGCCTCCCTGGATCTTTTTATTGTTTTTTCTATTTGTACTCGAAACCGGATGCGAAAAGAACAATATATTGAATGAGTATTCCCTTGGTAATTTAATCTACTCCAATCCCTATCAGGGGACAGAGGTATTGGTTTTTAATTCGTCGATGGGTGATGTTTACTCATTCCATGGTAATGGACGTTATAGAAACACTTTTGAACACTATGAAAGTGTAAATTCAAATGATATTTATACCACTGAAGAAGATTATTGTTCCTTCATTGATGACGCAAATAATTATTCGATATTCATTAGTATGAAAACATACAAAAGTTATCCACCTACTTTTAGTTTTTCATTTTATAATTTCATCCGTGAGAAAACCAGCGATTATGGAGCTATTTCCCATTTCATATTGCCCCTAAGCATCGAAAACCTGGAAGGGGAACAAGAATATTATGATAGTATAGCCATAGGTGGAAAACACTATTATCAAGTATTTTCTGATTCCTGCGAAATATACTTTCCAAATAACGATAAGATCGATACCAGCTTTTATTTATCTAAGCTCTACTATAATATCACAGACGGGCTGATTAAACTAAGCTTTTCGAACGGAACAGATTGGGAGCTGAAAGAAGTAATTCCTTAGTATTTCATTGATAACGAAAAAATAGAGGGTGTAAACTAAACTCTGTCCAAAACGTAGAAACGTATTATGGACAAAGAGTGCAAAGAACGGCTAAACTGACCACCCTTAACCAGCTCATATATATACGATTAAGAGAGGTCAATAGTACCGGTGTTTACAGTGTGGAAGCTACACAAGTATAAAGGCAAAAATATTTACTATGGATGCTTTGCAAAAACGAATAATAATGAAAGGGCCCCTGTCAGGAAGAGGGTTTTGCAATGCGCAAGAGTAAAATGCCTAATATTCCGGCAAGAATGGATGCTGCCAGTATGCCCACTTTGGCGATTTCAACATACTCATCTTGTTCAAACCCAAGATCGCTAATAAACATCGACATGGTGAACCCGATCCCTGCAAGGAATGCCATGCCATACACATGGGTCCAGCTAACTCCTTCGGGTAAATTGCCAAGCTTTAATTTAACAAATAGTTTGCTAAAAAGTGTGATGCCAAGGAACTTCCCGAGCACAAGCCCCCCCATGATACCCAATGATATTGGATGCACCAGCATGTCGAAAAGATTCCCTTTAATATGCACGCCTGCATTGCTTAATGCAAACAATGGCAAGATGAATAAAGTGGCTACAGGGTGAAGAGCATGCTCAAGTTTCTGAAGCGGAGTATGGGCATCGTCAACATGTTTTCCGATCCTGCTGATAACTCTTGATTGTGCATCTGACAGAAGGGATTTATCATTTTGATCTGTTTTCCTGAATACATCCAGGCATGAACTCAGCCGGCGTATAAAAGTACGCTCGTCAATCTTTGGCCTGACAGGAATGGTGAGGGCAATGAGCACCCCGGCAATGGTGGCATGAACACCGGAGAAGAGGAAGGAAGTCCATACACCAATTCCCCCGACAACTGCATAGAAGATCGCAGAGCGAACGCCCAGACGGTTGGCAGCAAATAAAACACCCAGAAAAAAGGCGGCATTTACCAGTTCCATGATATTGATGGCTTCGGTATAAAAAACTGCAATGACCATGATTGCACCCAGGTCATCGGCAATAGCAAGGGCCGTCAGGAATATTTTAAGACTAACAGGCACCCTTTTACCCAGCATGGCCATCAATCCCAGTGCAAAAGCAATATCGGTAGCCATAGGGATGCCCCATCCGCTTAAATACTGAGGCGTGTTCAGGGTGATGATCACATAAGCAATTGCAGGGATAAGCATCCCGCCAACGGCTGCAACAATAGGCAAACCGGCTTTTTTAATGGTTGACAATTCTCCGGCCAGTACTTCCCGCTTGATTTCCAGGCCTATAATAAAGAAAAAGAGTGCCATTAAGCCATCATTGATCCAATGATGCAGTGATGTTGTAAGATTAAAATCCCCAAACTGAAATCCCATTTGAATTTCATGCCATATATGATGGTATGACTCATAAAAACCGGAGTTTGCCCATATGAGCGCTATGATCGTAATGGCAATGAGGATATATCCTCCCAGGCTTTCTTCCTTGATAAAATTGTTGATGTTGAAACGTGATTCCGTTTTTAAAGGTGCTGATGACATATTGAATAATTTGCTGTATTGCTTAACAAATTTAATGTAAAATGGGTTTTAACCCATAATTATTTATATGAATTAGGATGTAGCCGCACGATCTGGCTGCAAACTCAGGATGCCCTTCAGTGAATTGAATGCTGCATTTCGCACTTTCTGAGGGTATTTTTATTTCTGAATCGAATATTCACAAATCCATATTAAAATGAAAACCATGATTCGAATTTCTCTGTTTGCCTCTTTATTTCTGCTTTTTGTTGGCAATACTTTTTCGCAGGATGTCTATGAGGCCATTGTTCAGGGCGACCTGCTTTTAGTCAAAAAAGCAATTAGCGAAAATTCCACTCTTTTAAATCAAAAGAATGCAAATGAGCAAACACCCTTACTCCTTGCTTGTGAGAACGGACAGGCAGGTATTGTAGAATTCTTGCTCAGTCAGGGTGCAGACCCCAATATAGGCGACAGGGAAAACTCCCTGCCCATTCACCTGGCAGCCGTTAGCGGAAGCATTGAGTCACTGGACCTGCTTCTTGCACTGGGAATGGATATCGATATTCAGGATGATTTTGGAATGACTCCATTGCTGTTTGCTTTAAGTCGCAGGCAAGTAGATATGGCAGCATATATAATAGATTTAGGGGCAGATATCAATTTGCAGTCCAACAATGGATGGGCCCCTGTACATTTGGCCATCGCTACGCGTAGCGATGACATCGCTTATAGCCTTCTTGAAAAAGGGGCACAGGTTAATGTTTCGCTTGAGACCGGTGCAACACCTTTGCATTCAGCCGTATCCTATGGCAATACGGATATGGTAAAGAGCTTGATTGAACATGGTGCTGATATGAAGGCAGCGTCACTTCAAGGTGAAAGACCTTTGTCATGGGCTGTAAACCCAAATACTTACGATGCGGCTGTTTTCCTTATCGAGAATGGGGCCGATTTTAATCACAAAAACAATCATGGTGCAACTATGCTACACAATATTGCCGGACGTGGCACTGCCATGGGCAATATAAAACTATTGTTGGAAAAAGGCGCTGATATCAATGTACAGGATGACTGGGGCCGCACTCCTTTGTATATGGCTGCCTGGTCGAATGATCCCGGAGGGATGAGTCAGTATTTGATCCTGAATGGAGCAGAAGTAAATCCTTCAAATTGTAAGGATGAAAATACCTGCACATGTTTCCCAAATTTCAGTACAGCACTGCATGCAGCTGTCAGGCATGGCCAGATTGAAATGGCAAAAAACCTGGTCATGAGCGGGGCAAAGATCAATATTTACAATGATGAGGGACAAACACCACTGCATTGTGCCGTACTAAGCGGAGATCCGGAAATGGTTCAGTATCTCATTGATCATGGTGCGTTTATAAATGTTCCTGAGGAGGAACAGGGAAGTGCTGAATTACACATGGCTGTGGCCATGGGATACAGTGACATAACGGATGTCCTGATTGAGAATGGTGCTGATCCTGACCTGCTTGATAAATGTGGTAAAACGCCTTTCGATTATGCCATGTATTACAATCATAAAGCGCTTGGCTATGATTTGCTGGCTGATGGTGCAGATGATCAGCATCTGAAAGACTATATTTCCTGCGAGGGAGAGCTGTCAGAAGCCATTGGCCCTGGTGAAGCAAAAGTCTGGTTTCTCGGACATAGTGCCTGGGCAGTGAAAACACAAAATCATTTCCTGGTATTTGATTATTTCTGCAATACCTGGGATCGGAAGCCAGATGATTCCTGCCTGGCTTCAGGATACATCATTCCTGAAGAGATCAAGGATCTGAATGTAACGGTCTTCGTTACCCATAGTCATGGCGATCATTATGATCCTCGCATTTTTAATTGGAAAGAAACGGTAGCTGACATTGATTATGTTCTTTGCTGGCCTCAGCAAACCGATGGACAGGAATACACACTTATACCTGTACATGAGGAACGCATGGTAGAAGATATGAATGTTTATGTGCATCATTCAACAGACCTCGGTGGAGGATACCTGGTAGAAGTGGATGGCCTTAGCATACTTCATATGGGTGATCATGCCAATGGAGAGGATGGATTGATGGAAGAATTTACTGCAGAAGTAGATATCCTTAAAGAAAAGGCAGAAAATATAGATATACTGTTTGCAGGTATTCGAGGCTGTAGCCTGGGTGCCCCTGAGCAGGTTAAAAGAGGGATCTACTACACGCTTGAGACCCTTCAACCAAAACTGTTTGTGCCCATGCACAACGGATCACATTCATTTGCCTATAAGGCATTTGTTGATGATGCAAGAGAAGATGGCTTCGAAATGGAAATGAAATATGTATTTCACAAAGGCGATAGATTCAAATATAGTAAGTCAGAAAATGAGGAAGTTACATCATTGTAGCCCTTCTTAAAAATAAATTGATAAATGCCTTTTCGACCAAAGGGGAGAACTAAAGGGAGTGATCTCATGAACGAAGTGAATAAATCTCCTTTGTCTGAAACAAAGCCCCGGACAATTCATTCCTTCTATAAATGTGAAATGCCAAGGCTTTTGAGAGAATCTTTCTATTTTAAGCGGACATTAATAGTGCCGAGTGCCGAGTTCGCAGTTCGTAGTTCAGATTTCAGATTTATTAGTGTCCGGTTAAAACTTCATAGGGTTCTTACTAAATGTCTGTTGCAAAATTGATGCGAATCACTCGACTCCGCTCGTGATGACAACTCATCATTTTTTAACTTGGAAGGGCGCGGCGCTAAACTTAAATTTGCTATTTGCTAGTTTGTTAGAGCGCCGCGCCCTTCCATTGTTTGACAAGATATCATGTCATTTCGAATGAACGAAGTGAGTGAGAAATCCCCTCCTATCATATTCAATGATTAGATTTAACCGGACAGTAGTGTTTCAGATTTCAGATTTCAGATTTCAGCCTTCCTATCGCCTGTATCCCGCAATATACTCATCAAGTTCCTCAATGGTCGATTCAAACTCAAAAGCATCATTTACCCTGAAATAATTTCCAACATCAAGTGTGGAGCCGTAGGCATATTTAGCAACTTCAAGTTTATCGTCCTCGAAGTCAAAAAGACTTACCAATTCATAGACTTGTCCTGTTAGCAGGCAGTTACTGCTTAATACCTGCTTGGCAAGAGTAAGTTTACTGTCGGAAAAATCTTTGCTTTCAATTGAATTCTTGGCCATCTGAAAGTCATGATCATTCATAGGGTAGGGGCATCCGTAATAACCATCATATCCGGGAAGTACGTATACAGCTTCAGTACTTGTAGTTCCAACAACACCACTGCTTACTGTAGTTGTTGTACTTGTTGAGGTCATTTGCGTATTTGTATTCGTTTCGCTGATGTTAACATTCATGTTTATGCCGTTCATATTGGCATTCACATTTACATCGGTTCCTGTTCCGGGTCCTGAAACTTGTGTTGTAGTGGTTGTTTGTGTAGTAGTGACTGCAACAGCTGCTACAGGGGGTGTCGTAGAATATACATGTACAATTTGTGCAGGAGGGGGAGGAGGAGCCTGTGCAATCGGTACCGAATTCTGAAAACGCAAAACGTATTCGCCTTTTTTGTTGGTTTTCAAAGCGTAGGTGTCCTGTGAACTGCCATTTTGAAAATAAATGGTTTTATCAAGGTCAGCGATCTCATCCTGAAAAATGATCTTTAGTTTATAGCTTGGGGCTATAAGGTTGGAGATCAGGACATTTGTTTCAGCATCTGCATTTTGAAGGACTCCGTTTAAGACTACCTGGAAACGCTCGCCGTTTTCAGAAAAGATGATCAGGTTTGATCTTTGTGCAATGGCAGGAATCAGCAGTCCGGCAAGGATAAGAGATAGAATAATATTTTTCATAGCTATTTGTTTGGTTTTGCAATGAATGTAAATAAAAGTGTGCCAAAATTCGTAAAATATTAAATTACATTTCATGAATAGACTAATATGGATTGGGTTTAAATAGGCTGACTAGCCACTGGTTACTAGTTTCTGGATGCTGGATGCTGGATGCTGGATAAAGTTTTGAGTTTTAAATATTTTACATAATCCTAACAAATCATCACTCATCACTGATCACTCATCACTCGGCACTCATAATTTTTCCCTATTTTTACTCCCTAAATTCTTTTTAAATGAAAAACCTTAAAATTCTGAGCCTCTTACTTGCAGTTTCATTGTTAACTGCTTGTCATAAAGATCCACCAAAGACCTATGATGACACAGATATGACCATCACTTATTATAATTCAGGGTTTGATTTTTCTGACTATAACAGTTTTCTTATGCCTGATTCAACTGTGTTGACAACGAACTATCTTACTGAAAGCCAGGTGGCAAAGGTGTATGAGAGTGGGGGCACTTCTGAACAGATGATTGAATTGCTCAGAAGCCGCTTTTTAGGACTTGGATATACCGAAGTGGATAATGTAACGGAAGCAGATTTCATTGCCATCCCAACACTGATGCTGATGCAAGCTGATGAGACGATCATATACAATCCCGGCTGGTGGTGGGGCTATCCCAGCTATGGTTGGGGATGGGGATATTACAAGAGTACAAATTACTACGGATGGTATCCTGTTTATCCCTGGTATCCCGTGGGTGTGCCTGTAACTGTTTCCACTTATAATGGAACTGTGGCCTACGAAATGCTTGACGCTGCTTCCTATCTTGCTGTGAAAGAATGGAATGAGAACAATCCGAATCCGGGGCCTGATGATGTGTCTCCTGTTTATGAGATCAACTGGCAGGCTACCATTGAAGGTTATTCAACCGATGATGGATCTTATAATCAAGAGAGAGCAATACGGGGTACTGATGAAGCATTTGCACAGTCACCCTATCTAATTAAGTAATTCAGCATAAAGACGATAATAATGAAAAAAACAATATTGGTTTCCCTGATTGTATTCGCTTCATTTTCTAGCTTGTTTTCGCAAACGATCATATCTCTTAGTTATGAACCTGCCACTCCTATTGGAGATATGACAAGTTTTATTGAAAATACATCCTTAGGAGGGTTTAGTGCTTCAGGAAGCTATTTTCTTAATAAAAAAATCACTTTAGGCTTTACTGCCCAATGGACCAGTTTTTATCAAAAGGAAGAACGCCAAACCTGGCAGATTGAAGGTGGCGCTTTAACAGCCAATGCCTGGAAAGAGTTTTATATCTGGAATTTGTATGCAAATGCGAAATATCATTTTCTGGAAGATGCAAGGGTATTGCCATTTATTGGATTAAGCCTCGGAACAGCCATGACACAGCAAAACGCACAGCTTGGTAAATACGAGTTTAATGAAACTTACTGGAAATTTGCCCTGGCCCCGGAAGTAGGCATGATGATCCCTATGGGGATTGAAAGAACTTGGGGTTTTAATGTTATGGCCAGATATCAATTGAATTTCTATAATGAAAACAACATTGACCTCCTGCAGTACATCAATTATAGTTTCGGAGTTTACTGGATGATCTATAAAAGAGGAGAACGGTATTAGATTCTTGATTCTTGATTCTGGATTCTGGATACTAGCTAATGTAGAAGGCAGATTGGATAATTGGCTTCGCCGAGCTCCGCTACGCTCCGGTTCATAATCCAGCGCCTCCTCTGTAGTTTTAACGAAAGAGGATAATTCACTGTGTCCTCTGTAGCTTTAGCGAAAGAGGATAATCCACTGTGTCCTCTGTAGCTTTAGCGAAAGAGGATAATCCATAATCAACTCAAAACTCAACACTCAAAACTTATTTATCCCCGTCCCCGAGCCTGTCCTGAGCTTGTCGAAGGGTCCCCCGTACCCCAAAACCACCGAGTCCTCGGGGCAAGCACTGAAACACCGCGCACACCGAAGCCTGGGCGAAGGTGTGCTGAAACACTGAAACACTGAAACACTGAAACACTGAAACACTCACTTCTTAAACGGCTCCACTGCTCGTTCATACATCCCATTTGTGTACGCTATAGCCATACCATAATTGGTGACAGGAACACCTGCTTCAATGGCCTCTTTTAATCTGTTGCTGAGTTGTTTACGTGTGATCATACAGCCTCCGCATTGAACTATAAGGGCGTATTCGGAGACAGGAACAGGATAGTCATCCAATCCTGATACGATATCAAACCTGAGGTCTTTGCCCGAATAGTTTTTAATCCAATCCGGTATTTTATAACGGCCTATATCATCACAGTTTACCTGGTGTGTACATGATTCCAGTATCAAAATGCGGTCACCATCTTTTAGTTTCCCAATGGCCGGGGTTCCTTTCAGATAGGCATCAAAATCACCTTTTCTGCTGGCAAGCAAAACACTGAATCCCGTCAGGGGAATATCCTTCGGAACGATTTTGTTCATTTTGTTAAATACCTGGCTGTCGGTGATGGCCAACTTGGGTTTTATACCTGATGTTTTTAGGAAATCTTCAACTTCGGTTTCCTTTAAAACGATGTTAATGCAACCATTGTCAAGTACATCCCTGATGGCTTGTACCTGAGGGAGGATCATGCGTCCTTCAGGTGCTTCAAGATCGATCGGAGTGATCAGCATGACAATGTCACCCGGGTTGATCAAGCCAGCCAGAAGGGACGAGCTGGTATAGGCCGACTTAGGCATCAGCTTAATGATCGTATCCAGCAGCTTGTCTTGCTTGTTGTTTTGCAAGCAACTGAATTCAATGACATCAGCCTGGTAATTGATGTTGATATGGTTTCTACTGTTGTCGGTGAGCCTTTGCTGGTCTGATTTATTATGAACAAATATAAATGGGATGTCATAGCGCCTGAATTGGTCAACAAGTTCTTTTTCGTAGCTTCCCACAGTATTTTCTGTAATGATGATGATGGCCATGTCGATGGCCTTGATTACCTGAAGGCTTTTTTTAACACGCAACTCGCCAAGCTCTCCCGAATCATCAATCCCGGCGGTATCTATCAATATGGCGGGGCCGATACCAAAGATCTCAACGGATTTCTTTACAGGGTCTGTTGTGGTTCCGGCTGTGCTGGATACAATGGCAATGTCTTGTTCAGCAATGGCATTGATAAATGAACTCTTTCCATTGTTCCTCCTTCCAAAGATCCCTATATGTGGCTTATTTTCCCTTCCTCTTTTCATATCTCGCCTTATTCGTTGCGGGCAATACGTTTTTGATAATATATAGAGTCGCCCCAATTGTTGTAATTGATGATATAGCCCAGTTGTTCGATTTTTTCTTCAAAGTCCACCAGTGCAGTTTTTGCCATATCAGAAAATACCGGTTTGCCAGTATAAATGCTGTAATTGCAAGCCTGGTCTGCAGGGGTGAGGTTAGGCATAAATACGTTGGCTCCTGAAGCGATGGCTTTCACTCTTCCCAAGTTGCTAAGTGTTTGCAAGGCTGTTGAAGCCGCAATATTGATATCTTTCATCATGATCCTTAAAAGAGCGATCATACGCAAACTGAGGTCCAATCGTGTGGCTTCATCCGGAATATGGTCTTTATATCTGTACAAGGGTGTATCCGGATGCGGGATATATGGGCCCATGCCAACCATATCGATTCCAAAGTTTTTCATGAACAGCAGGTCATCTGCCAGATGGCCGAGACTTTGATGCGGCAATCCGATCATCACGCCGGTTCCTGTTTGATAACCCAGCCTTTGCAAAGTCTTCAGCGAAAGGATCCTGTTCCTGAAGTCATGCATTTCATCATTCGGATGTATCTTGTAATACAATTCCTCTGAACTGCTTTCTATGCGGAGCAGATAGCGATGGGCTCCTGCATCAAACCATTCACGGTAAACCTCTTCCGACTGTTCTCCGCAACTCAGGGTAATGCCAATTTCATTGTTGCTTAGCTTTTTGATCTGTCGGATCGATTCTGTGATCATATTGGTAAAGGGTTTATCCTCCCTTTCCCCGCTTTGGATGACGACTGAAGCGAATCCATTTTTCCAGGCATATTTGGCTGCTTCATGAAGGTCGCCATGGCCCAGTGAATATCGGTTAATATTGCTGTTTTCGGCCCTGATACCGCAATAGAGGCAGTTTTTTTTGCATTTGTTTGATATTTCGATCAGGCCACGCAAACTGACTTTATTTTCACAATGACGGATGGCTGTTTTCCTGGCATGGGCAAACAGCGCATCTATCTCTCCCTGGTCTTTTGTTCCCAGCAGATAAACCAGGTCTTCCCTGCTCATCTCTTCCTTGAATAAAATATTCTTTGCCGTCATCATGATCATTCCCTTAAAAATGCAGATCGCGTTCACCTTCCCTCACCCTGGCCAACCTCTTGATCAACTCAGGTTTTATTTTCTCATCAATGTTGTTTTCAAGATTCTTTTGTATAAGTTTCCAGCCTTTCTCAAGGCGCTCTTCTGTTCCGTAATCTTCAAGGTATTCAGCTAATGTGAGCATTGCATTTGGCGTACAGTAATTTTTAATGAATCCAGGGACTGAAAACTCCATAAAATGCTGGCCGGTGCGTCCCCTGCGGTAGCAGGCTGTACAGAAAGAAGGAAGGTATTCATCCTCAATGAGTTCATCGATCACTTCACCAAGGCTTCGGGTGTCGTGGATTAGAAATTGTTCTTTATCCAGCTCCTGGTCTTTTTTCGCTTCTTCCGCATAAGCTCCGATCTCTAGTTTTGTGCCGGCATCCACCTGGGAGCATCCGTAATGCAATACTTCCCTTCTGATGTGTTCGGGTTCCCTGGCAGTGAGGATCATCCCTGTATATGGAACCGCCAGTCGGAGGATGGCTACCAACTTAACAAAATCTTCATCGCTGACATTATATTTTGGATCAATGTCATAATCCATGGCATCCTGCAATCGGGGAAAAGAGATGGTATGTGGTCCAACATTGTAGCAGGCTTCCAAATGATTCGTATGCCTTACTAGAGCCATGACCTCAAATTTCCAGTCGTAAAGGCCGAACAAAGCACCGATACCCACATCATCCAATCCTGCTTCCTGGGCACGGTCGAGTGATTGCAGTCGATAGTCAAAGTCTTTTTTGCGGCCACTTTGATGATACCATGTGTAGGCCTCTGGGTGATAGGTTTCCTGAAAGACCTGGTAGGTTCCGATTCCGGCTTCTTTCACGGTTTTGAAACCATCTATATCCAATGGAGCAGCATTTATGTTCACCCTTCTGATCTCTCCATTGCCTTTTTTAACCCCATATACGGTTTTAACTGAATTAGCTATGAATTCGGGTGAGTATTGTGGGTGTTCGCCATAGACCAGTATCAGTCTTTTTTGTCCTTCATTTTCCAGTGCCTCAACGTTTTGTATCAATTCTTCTCTTCCCAGGGTTTTTCTTTTTGCATCTTTATTTGATGCTTTAAAGCCACAGTATTTGCAATTATTGATGCAGTAGTTCCCTACATACAATGGCGCAAAAAGGACAATGCGTTCACCGTAAACATTCTTTTTTAATTGCCTTGCACCGGCTTTGATCTCTTCAATCAATGCCGGATCGGAAGTATTCAGCAATACCGCAACTTCCTGCATGCTCAGTCTCTTTTTGGATATTGATTTTGCAATGATCTTCCTGACCTCTGAAGGCTCTGCTACGATGGTTTGGAGCATGTCCTCAATTTCAATCGGGTCGATGAAACTTTTCATTGGCTCGTCCTTGATAGCGTATATTTCAGGGGTGAATTTCATGGCTTCAATTTTAGATCTGTTAATGTTTAATTTGTTCCGGACTGCAGTTTAACCGTAAATACACTCCCTTTATCGGTTTCACTTTCAGCAATGATCTGGCCATTGTAATTGTCTTCAACCAGTTTCTTAATAATTGACAGGCCCAGGCCACTTCCAGTGATATTCCTGGTTTTTGAATTCTTGATCCTGACAAATTCCTGGAAAAGGTTGGTAAGTTCATCGGGGCTCATTCCGATGCCGGTATCTTCTACTTTTATGACTATTCCTTTTTTTGTTTTTGAAATACTGATATCCACACTTCCGCCTTCCTTATTGTATTTCACTGCATTGGAGATCAGATTATTAAAAATGATCTCAAGTTCATCTTCATCTGCCGGGAATAGCAGGCTTTCAGGGGTATTGAGATTGATTCTTACATTTTGCTGAATAGCCATAGGCTCGATGGTATCCATTGCTATTTTTGCTATTTCAACTAAATCGTTTTCTTTGATCTCACGTTTCTTTTTCCCTGATTCCAGTTTGGTCAGGTCGAGCAAATCCATGATGAGCCCGCGCATGCCCTTGATGCGCTCAATCGATCTGTCGATCATGCTGCTATAGTCGGCAATATTATCACCTACCTGCCTGTCTTTCATAATGTTCAGGTATCCTTCAACTGCATTGATGGGGGATTTGAGTTCATGCGATAGTACGGAAAGAAACTGGAACCTGACCTGTTTGCCTGTTTCATTCATTTGCTTGGTCATCCTCTTCAGGAAAATGTGCTTGGTAATATTGTCTATCGATCCCCGTAGTTCGTCCGGAGTAAATGGCTTTGGCATAAAATTATATGCTCCGTTGCTTGTGGCTTTCACCGCCAGGTCGAGGGAAGCATAGGATGTGATCATCATCACAATGACATTGATGTGGTTTTTATTGATATAATCCAGCACTTCAACACCATCCATGCCTGGCAGTTTATTGTCGAGAAGAACGATATCAATGTCCTTCTCATTGAGGATCTCCACTGCTTTTTCGCCGGTTTCGGCTTCCGTGAGTTCAAAGCTGAAGTCTTCATTCATGAAAGGGTAGCCCACGGTATAGTTTCGGAGGATGCGACGGATTCCGGATCTGATCCCGGGTTCATCATCTAATACCAATACATTCAAACTTGCCATGATCTTGTTTTTTAAAGTTTTAATAATTTCTTGATCTCACGCTCCAACTGATCTTTTCTGATCCCTTTTTCAATGAATTTTTCTGCATGTATCCACTTTCTGTCTTCTTCTGATTCCAGCCCAAAATTCAGCCCGGTTTCAGAAGTTACAGCAGATGCAATGATGATCGGCATGGCCGGGTATCTTTTCTTCATTTTATAGCTCAGGATAAACCCACTGTCTTTATTTTCCATCATCAGGTCGATGATCGCAAGGTCGGGTTCCTGTTTACCGATCAGGTTTTCGGCTTCTTTCTGGCTATTGGCCGTTATAACCGCATAGCCCATGCTTTTAACCTGGAATTCAAGTTGATTCAGATAATCAATGTCGTCGTCAACGATGAGGATATTTTTCATTTCAGTATTCATTGCTATTCTCCCTATCTTTAGTTGCCTCTCGGCAGTATGATTTTAAATGTTGTTCCTGTTGGCCCGTTCTCGGGTTTTGAATTTGATTCAACCTTGATTTGTCCTTTGTGCATTTTTACGATACCATATACCAATGGTAGCCCCAGACCGGTTCCTTTTCCCACTTCTTTGGTAGTAAAGAATGGGGTGAACAGCTTGTCCATATTTTCATCCGGGATACCAAGGCCCGTGTCCTTAATGGATATTACTATATTATCGTAATCAGCGTCCAGGTCAATGATTAATGTGCCGCCGTCGGGCATGGCTTCGATCCCGTTTTTTTCAAGATTGGTAAGCACCTGCATCATCTGCTCCCTATCAATGAATGCAAAGGTATTTTCAGTATTGATGTTTAGAAGAATTTTAATCTTCCCGTTATTGAGGATGCTGTTTATGCTGTCTTTGAGGAATTTCTTAATATCGGTTTCTTCAAGTTTTACCTGATTTTTTCTGGCAAAATTCAACAAGCCACCAACGATCTTCTTGCAACGTTCAGTTTGTGCTACAATGAGTTCAAGGTCCTGGTAAACAGGATTTTCTTTAGAAGTCTCATCCTTCAATATATTGCTGTACATGGTAATAACACCCAGTGGGTTATTCAGTTCGTGTGCAATTCCGGCGGATAACTGTCCCATATGGGCCAGTTTCTCTGAATGTCTTAATGCTTGCTGGGTATTGGCGAGCTCTTCATGACTGCAATTGAGTTCTTCCACATAGCGGTGAAGTTTTTCAATGGTATAGGGAAGGCACATTTCATTTTCGGCAAGGCCTTCAACAATGGCTTGAGCATGTTCTCTGCAGGTTTCATATCCACAGGCACCGCAATTGAGATGGTCACTTTCAGATTTTTTTCCCATGGATACAAGGATTTCCTCAATCTTTTTATTGTCGGGGTTTGGTCCACGCCTGTCTTCAGCATGAAATTCCCTGTCGAGATTCACATCATTGTATTTTTCAATATTCTTCATCCAGGCCACTACATCAAGTTCTTCCAGTTTGTCTTTCACATAGTTGCTTACGCGGATTGTACGCTCAAATTTTTTACCTCCACAAGAAAGCCCGGGGCCCATGATACATCCATCGCAACAAAGCAGTTCAAGATGCTGGTTCTTAATAAGGCCGTTTTCAAACTCCTTAATCGCTTCTTTGAAGTTTTCCTTTCCTTCTGCCACCAACACATTCCCTTCGCAGATATCGTCCTTATGATTTGTTGTTTGCAAAAGTCCTCTGCTGATAGGGAAGATGGCCCCCTTACCAGATTCAGGCTCATCAAATCCTTTCCCATCATCATAAGATTCTGTGATGCCTTTTGCCTCAAACATACTCCTGAGCTCTATGAAGGTAATGGCTTCATTGATTTCACTGCTCTCTGATTTTTTTGCTATGCAGGGGCCAATAAAAACGATCACGGCATTTTTATCCATATCTGCACGGATCATTCTGGCTGTGGCAACCATAGGCGACACGATCGGAGCCAGGTCCTTGACAAGTTCTGGATGGTAATATTCTATATACCTGACTATGGCAGGACAATCGGATGATATATAATTTTTGCCAGTCTTGTTGTTCAGAAGTTTGCTATATTCTTTTGCCACCATATCGGCACCAAAAGAAACTTCAATTACATCGTGGAAGCCCAGGGCCCTTATCATGCCTGCTATGGCTTTGGGGTTTTCCAGTTCTTTAAACTCGGCAGGGAAGCTGGGAGCCAGGATGGCGTGCACCCTTTCGCTATTATTCAACAATTCATTAACCACATTCGTTGTTTCTATGAATACTTTGGCTCCCTGATTGCATACCTTTATGCAATTTCCACAGCCGATACAACGGTCGCTAACCACTTCTGCTTGACCGTTGATGATCTTAATTGCCTTTGCAGGACATTCACGTACACAAGTAAAACACATCCTGCACCTGTCCTTAACGGTGAAGACCAACTGCCGGTGTCTGCTGTTTTCTGTCATGTTCGTGTGATTGATTGTTCCTTATTAAAATTTCCTGATTTCTACTGTTTACTTCATTACATCCCTGGCTTCATAAGAAGTATGCAATAATTCATGACTCTTATGTCCACATGGTTCTCCCAGGTATTTGTTATAGATCTCAATGATATCCGGGTTCTTGTGTGAAACCTTTATTGTCTCATTTTCATCAATTGTATAAAGGCTTTTCATCCTTGCTATAATGGCTTCCTTCTCAGCGCCGATTCGCTGTCCACCACCAGCGATGCATCCTCCCGGACAAGCCATCACTTCAATAAAGTGTATGTCATTCCTGCCTTTCCTTATCTCTTCAAGCAGCAGTCTTGCATTTTCAAGGCCACTAACGATGGCAACACCTACATCCAGGTCGCCGATTTGAAGCCTTGCTTCTTTTCGTCCTTTCAATCCCCTGATCTCGGGAATCTGGAAGTTTACGAGTTCCTTGCCTGTGAGCTTATAATAAGCAGTACGGAGAGCAGCTTCCATTACCCCCCCTGAAGCACCAAATAATTTACCTGCAGAACTGCGGAATCCCATTGGAGAATCAGCAATTTCAGGTTCCAGTTTATAGATGTCAACGCCATGCATTTTGATAAAATCTGCAAGTTCCCTGGTAGTGAGTACTGCATCTACATCAGTGATTCCATGCCTGGTCATCTCATTGCGTTGTGCTTCAAATTTCTTTGCTGTACATGGCATGATTGAAACTGAATAAATATTCTCAGGCTTTATTCCTTCTGCTTCAGCATAGTAACTTTTGATGACTGCACCAAGCATTTGCTGTGGTGATTTGCAGCTTGAGAGGTTAGGTATAAAGTCTGTGGCAAATTCTTCTGCATATTTGATCCATGCAGGGCAGCAGCTGGTTATCATAGGCAGTGTACCTCCTTTGCTGATCCTTCCTATCAGCTCTGCTGATTCTTCCATAATGGTAAGGTCGGCAGAGAATGTGGTATCAAAAACTGTTTTAAAACCGATCTTCCTCAAGGCAGCATTCAAGATCCCATTAATATCTTTGCCGGGCTCCATGCCAAAAGCTTCAGCAAGGGAAACTGAAATGGCTGGTGCATACTGCACGACCAATGTTTTTGAAGGATCATTCATGGCCTCTGTGATTTCGGCAAAATGATTCTTTTCGGTGAGGGCACCTGTCGGGCAAACCATAATGCACTGGCCGCAGTTTACGCAACTGGATGTATTTAATCCGCCATTAAAAGCAGTTCCAATTAAGGTTTTGCTGCCGCGATTGATAAAATCAATGGCGGAAACGCCCATTACTTCTTCACATACCCTGATACATCTTCCGCAAAGGATGCATTTGTCAGGGTCGCGCACGATGCTGGGGCTTGATTGATCTATGCTTAGATGGGTTTTCACTCCGTGGATGCGGCGTTCTGTTACATTAAGCTCTTTCGACAGCCCTTGCAGTTCACAATTCCCATTTCTTACGCAATAGAGGCAGTCATCCGGATGATTGGAAAGCAGGAGCTCAACAATAGTTTTCCTTGATTCAATAACCTTATTGGAGTGGGTATTCACCTTCATGCCCTCGGAGACCGGGAAAGAACAAGAAGATACCAGCTTACCACTGTCTTCCATTTCCACCACACACATACGGCATGAACCACTTGGCAACATATCCTTCATGTGGCATAGAGTAGGAACCTGAATTCCGTTTCTTCTCAGGACATCAAGAATGGTTTCTCCGTTTTCGGCTCTTACCTTTTTCTTGTTTATTTCGATATCAAAACTCATTGTTGTTCTTTTTTGCAATTATTAATTGATCCTTACTGCATCGAATTTGCAGACTTCCTCACAGGTGCCGCAACCAATGCATTTACTCTCTACAATGAAATGAGGCGTTTTTTTAGAACCTATAATGGCTCCGGTTGGGCATTTCCTGGAGCAAAGTGTACAGCCGGTACATTTATCAACGTCAATGGAAAAGGTCCTGAGTTCAGTACAAACACCTGCAGGACACTTTCTTTCGAAGATATGTTCTTCGTATTCATTCCTAAACCAGCGCAATGTACTGAGTACAGGATTCGGAGCAGTTTGACCAAGGCCGCACAAAGATGTTTCTTTGATTACTTTGCCAAGCTTTTCGAGTTGCATAACACCCTTAAAACGTTCCAGTGCATCGGCATTGTTACCGTTGGGTTTGTGGGTGATGCTTTCCAGTATCTCCAACATACGTTTTGTCCCTTCCCTGCAGGGGATGCATTTTCCGCAGCTTTCACGTTGGATGAAATTCATAAAGAATTTGGCGATATCCACCATGCAGGTGTCTTCATCCATTACCACCAGGCCACCACTGCCCATCATGGCACCGGCAGTGATCAATGATTCGTAATCGATTTCAATATCAAGGTTTTCCTCTGTTATACAACCACCTGAAGGTCCTCCGATCTGAACTGATTTAAATTTCTTTCCATTCGGGATACCACCTGCAATTTTAAAAATGATGTCACGTACTGTGGTTCCCATTGGGATTTCAACCAGCCCTGTGAGAGATACTTTACCCGATAAGGCAAATACTTTTGTGCCTTTACTGGTTTTTGTACCAATGGATGCAAAGTGATCGGCACCTTTTTCGATGATGGACGGGATGTTTGATAGTGTTTCAACATTATTTATAATGGTAGGCTTACCAAACAATCCTTTCACGGCAGGGAAGGGGGGGCGGGGCCTTGGCATGCCACGCTTACCTTCAATACTATGAATAAGGGCTGTTTCTTCTCCACAAACAAATGCTCCTGCCCCCATTTTGATCACAATGTCGAGGTCGAAATTACTTTTATTAATATTTTTCCCGAGAAGGCCAAAATCGTAAGCCTGAGAAATGGCTTCTTTCAGGCGGGCAATGGCCAATGGGTATTCAGCCCTGATGTATACATAGGCTTTTGACGCCCCTATGCCATATGCAGCAACCGACATGCCTTCGATCAGCCGATGTGGGTCCCCTTCTATAACTGCTCTGTCCATAAATGCACCGGGATCACCTTCGTCTGCATTGCAGATAAGGTATTTTTGATCCGCTTTTTCCCTAAAGGCAAAGCCCCACTTGGTCCCTGTTGGAAATCCACCGCCACCACGGCCCCGAAGTCCACTTCTTTCAATCATCTCACAAACTTCCAAAGGCTGCTTTTCGCTGATGAGCGACAGGAAGTTCCGGTAACCGCCATTCGAAATGTATTCCTCAATAGAGGTAGGGTCGATGATACCACAGCTTTTCAATACCATTCGTGTTTGCGGAGCGAAAAAAGGATGTTCATCTATAAATGGGATTCCCTCATATTCCTTCACATTTGGCTTCCTGAATTGGCCGATTACCGATGCTCCCTCAACCGTATCATTAAACACATTATTTAGCAGATCTTCAGCTTTATCCATCGTAACATTGCTGAATGAAAGCCTGCTTCTTCCCGGTAGCTGTACATCCATAATGGGTTCGGCAGAGCATAAACCAATACACCAGATTGGTTTCAACGCCGTCCCTCCGGGTAAACCAGTAAGTCAAAAAGGCGCTGGGTTCATAGCTTTCATATTCATC
>CAZASJ010000053.1:0-9856 GCA_964487735.1 uncultured Bacteroidales bacterium
TGTATGCGGTATTGATGCCGGAGGCATCATATGTTTGTAGCTGTGGGGCACGAAATATAGCAGCCGACCCCAGCGGGGTCGCATCGGTTAAACTCCAAGTTCGAAAAAGCAAATTCCAAAACAAGCTCCAAGCTGTCAAGTTCCAAATTCCAACCACACTTGCACCCCATCCATCATCCATAATTCACTGTGTCCTCTGTAGCTTTAGCGAAAGAGGATAATCCATAATCAATTCCCCATTCTTATTCTTATTGCATCCGTCGAAGTCCGAAGGACGAAGGTGGATTCCTTGCCTTGCAACCCGAAGTCAATCTGCTTTCGCTAAAGCTTCAGCAGACGATGGACGAAGGGGTGTTCCTCTGCTTTGCCCGCCGAAACGAAGTGAAGGAGGGTTCTCTATTCATATCCGCTGCCCCGAATTGTATAAGCTCAACTCAGGCAGAGTTACGGCTGGCATTTATGTTTCCGTACATGGAGCGTTCAATTAGCTTTTCATATTCTGTAACATATTTACTTTTCTGCCCCAGCTTCTGTAAGGAAAATTGTTGTATGATCAGTAAGGGTAGTACAATCTGCTCCCTAACCTCTATTGAACATTTTGTGACAGCTTCTTCTTCCATCAATGTAGCATAACCGGAAATAAATAATAACATCTCAACGGATAGCCGGTATTCATCATAAAGGATGTGCCAAAAATCTTTGTATTCCGGATCTTTCCCATGGTATGCTGTCAGATCAAAATTGCATTTTGATAAGGACATCATGCTGCTTAAAATCAATGCTTTAAAATAGGGGACTTCATGAAAAAGCCTTTTAAGGTCTTCGGATTTGCCCCTTTTCATCAAGGCATTGAGGCCGCTGCCCAAGCCAAAATACCCCGGAACATTTTGTTTCATCTGGCTCCAAGATCCAACAAATGAGATTGCTCTCAGGTCCTTTAATACAAGCTTGGTTTTTTGCCCTCTTTTGGCCGGCCGGCTGCCTATCTTGGCCCGACTGTAATACTTGAGGGTACTTTTATTCTCGAGGTAGGGCAGAAACTGATCATGGTTCTTTAGCGACTGGTATTTTTTATAGCTAATCTCCGACAGCTCTTCAATCAGTGCCCTGGCCTCTGCAGAAATGTCATGATCCTGCCCGGGAATCTCCTTCGCAATACCAGCCGTAAGCAGTTGGTCGCAATTGAACAGGAATTGCTCCCTGGTTCCGTACCGACTGCTTATGGTTTGTCCCTGAATGGTAAGTTGTATTTCATGATTGGATATTTTCTTGCTCTGGGCAGCATAAAACCTGTGTGTTTTTCCACCACCCCGTGCCGGAGGCCCTCCTCTGCCATCAAAGAAGATCGCTCTTATCCCATGTTGTTTGCAGACTTCCGACAAGACTTCCTTGGTCTTGAAAATAGACCAGTTGGCTTTCATAAAACCCCCGTCTTTGGTGCCATCTGAGAAACCTAACATCATGGTTTGTTCTTGCCTGCGCCTGGCCAGATGCGCCTGGTATTTGGGTAAACTGAATAAGTTTTCCATAATGGCCGGAGCATTTTCCATTCCCTGCATCGTTTCAAACAAAGGAACAATGTCGAAATTCATATCTTTTGCTCCTGTCCAGCGAAGGAGTGCCCATACAAATAATACGGCATAGACGTCTTCAGCGTTGCTGATGATGTATCTGTTGCATCCCTTTTCACCATTTTTTTGCTGTATCCGGGGAAGCTGAATGATGTTCTTGATGGTTTCTCTGACTTCATCATCTTTAAATGCTTCTGGCCTGACAGGATAATTTGCATTGAGCAATAAATCGATCAGTTCATCCTTTGATAATTCCTCAAGGCTTTGAGAGATCTTCTTTTCCTGTTTTAGAATTTCTTCAATCGCAATCTTGTGTATGCTATGGTCCTGGCGTATATCGAGGGTGGCAAAATGGGTCCTGAATATTTTGACTTTGTCCAATATTTTATCAAACTCATCCAGATAGATGCCATTGTATTGTTCGTTGATCTTTTCCCTGATATGCTCCAAAGTACCTGATAAATGCTCATAATTTATTGGTATTGAAGGATCAAACATACTGTTGTATATGCTTTCCCTGAGATCAGAGAGTTGTTCCTTCACCCCCCTGAAGGTTAACTTTTTTTCAATTTCTTTGATATCGTTGTAATAGCATTTCATCAATGCCATCCGGAGTTCATCTGCCACCTCCATGGTAATTTTTGAAGTTACGAAAGGATTTCCGTCCCGGTCACCACCGGGCCAGAATCCAAGACGGATAAGGTCGGGGTTCAGGCTGGCCCACTCCGGTATGTTCTTCTTTAAATTTGAATACAATTCCCCGATGGCATCATAATACACGTTTCTGAGGTAATAAATGATATTCCTTGCTTCGTCGAGGGGCGAAGGTTTCCTGGAATTTATCAGGGAGGTCATACCCAACTGTTGCAGGATGATATCAAGACCTGGGATATCGTTGTTGTCGACCATGGTTTTTAGTCCGCTGATGATACTGAGCACCTCAGGAGGATAGAATTGAGTGGGATGTGCCGTAAAAACCATCCTTACACTGAATGTGGATAATTTTTTCATTATCATGCCTTCAATATCACCTTTCTCACCAAGATGAATATAATCAAGGATGGTTAGATTGTTGGAAGAGTCATGCAGGTATGGGAAAGCCGAATCCTCAATGCTGTCGTAAAGTACAATTTGTCTTTCTACATACTGTATTACCCAGAACATGAAATTGATCTGTTCTTTTTCTGTTGTCAGGTCAGTGTGCAAACGGAAATATTCATTCAGGATTTCAGAGGGCTCACTGCCTTTTTCCAGATGACCCTTAAAGAATTTCGTCATCATGGGGATTTGCATCCCGAAGCTACTGATATCCTTAAACGGCAGGTTCAGGAAGATGCTGTTAAAAACGTTGTATCTCTTTCGGACCAGCTGGTCAAAGATTTTTTTGTTTGATATGGCTGTATGGTTCATGTGATGTGTTTATTACCTGAATGTAATATAAGGAATAAATTCCAATTTATCCAGCCTGAATTTTGCTAAATCCATGTTCCCTGTTTATTTATCCGTACAATTGGCTTGTAAGCTCCGACCTCACAGGTCCGAAGACCTGTGAGGTCGGGACCCAGGGCTCTATACACCTCCCTCTATCGACTTTTCAAGTTGCCTGGCATATCCAAGGAAAGTGGAGGCATCCATCTCTTTATAAAAGACCAGTCCGTGAGCAGCACGCAAACGGGGATTGTCATTCTCGTAAAAATAATTTTTACCTAGAAGCAGCTGTATATGTTTCATCTGATCGATCCAGATGCGCTGTGAAAGGGTACTGAATTTCCCATCAAACCGATGGCTTGGGAAAGAGGCATCCACCTGGCTCAGGTAGCAATCGGCAAATGCATCTTCTAATATGGCCAGTGAATTAAGGGATACCGGCACGATCACATCTGCTTCTGCAGGGTGAAACTGGTACCAAACATTCCTGTACCCCATAATGCGCAGGTTTTGGTCTCCATCTTCTGCCTGCCACATGCGAATGGCTTCCGCCACCACCTGAAGCACCTTGTAATGCGTGTCAGGCCCGCTGCCCTCTGGATCCAGGGCCACGCTGATAATGGTAGGCCTGATCTTTTTCAGCATATCAAGCACAGGTGTGACATCCCGCTCCGGTATGGGTTGTTCGGTAAAGATATCGCCGGTATAAAAGCCCAACCGTAAATGATGAACATTTTTTACCTGTACACCAAAATGTGCCCAAACCAGCTCTTCTTCAAATTCGCGCAGCATGCCTTTTAACTGCTGGATCTCGTGAGCGTTTTTTTCACCGTCATAGGCATCTTTAAGATCCTTAAGCACTTCTTTTACTTTTGCCCTGAGTGAGGCAACATCCTTAATTTTATAGATATCGACCATAGCCCTGACCATGCGATGGCTTAAGCCCCTTCTTCTTTCATGAGGCTCTCCTGATGCCACTTTGTCGAGATAATGATATACATCTTTATCCCATTTTTGTTTGTAGCCTGTTTTAAAAAAATTGGGATAATGAAGCATTTGTATCTTTCCTTCACCCATAAACTGAAGGATGTCGGTAAGGACATGAATAATGAACTTATTGGTAACAGCCGTAAAGCCTGAAGTGAGGATAGCAAAATCAAAAGTATTGGAAACCTGACGCAATTGCTGTGATACAGAAGGCAGGATGCCAAGCATGATATCATCATGGTGGGGCCCGGTATGGAAATAGCGCTGTTCTTTTTTCTTGAGCATTCCTTTCCTGATCTTTTCTTTGTACCAGCCGATCACTTCATCAACGGTATTTTCATTGAGTCCGGGGATCAGTTTGCAATACGCATCATATTTTAGGTCGTTCAGCTTTAGGTGATGACCATATTTATCAAGTTTCATGACCAGGTCCAGCACTGCACGTTCGGTTTTCTCCTGGGTCCATTCACCTTCACGGTAATATGCTTCAATACAATCGGTGAGCTTTACAGCAGCACCTTTTGTAAGGAAAAAGCGTGCGTTCTGAAGCTTTTGCAAAGCAGTAGCAGGATAGGCATTGCTTTCTTCTTTCTCAAGGGCATTCTTCACGACTTCCGCTTTTGCTTCCCCTGCAGCAATGATGAGCGCAACCGCATCAGCCTTGTAGGTAATGGTCTGAAGGCCAATGGTGATCACCAGCCTGTTTCTTGCTATTTCTATGCCACCCAGGTCACCGGCAGCGACTGCCTGTGTTTCGAAGTTTGTTTCTGAAAGGCGTGTGGTGGAATAGTGATCAGATCCACGGATATTAAAAGCGATATGGCCATCAGGCCCGATGCCTCCCAGGAAAAACCCGATTCCCCCTTTTTCCCTGATCTTTTGTTCATAAGATGCGCACCAGTCATCAATCTTAAGGATCGATTGCTTCTGTATCTCTTCAAAGGTGCTGCCGGCTTCACGGTACCTTAATGATAAGTCGACCCTGTGATCAGGAAAAACCTCCCGGAAAGAGCGTCCTTCAAAAAGAGGAATTGCATCTGTGTTGATCAAAAGGGCTTTGCCCGGATCCAAGCCAAAGCCTTGAATATAATATTGGTTTATGTAATGATAAAAACTGTTGTGCTGCTTAGGGTCTATGGGGTAAAACTCGTCGATCTGTACAAAATGCAATCCCCCCAACTCGGGCTTCGGGCATGTTCCTAAACCATACTTTTCACGAACCATTCTGCCTTTTTCCTCATCCCAGTTATTGAGCATGAACCTTACCCATTTGATAAAATATTCAGGGGTTTTTCCTGTTGGCAAACTGATCACCCCCTCAGGGTTTTCCGAAACCCATTCCAGGAAGCGCAAAGCCGTCAGAAGGCCCAGGGTCGGGAAATTCTCTACAACAATATATGGCATGAAAACATTCTTGCCAGAGAGATTGTTAATTTCATAAAAGTGCTTTTCAACGATTGAAAAATGCCGGGTTTCCATGGCTTAAAGATATGGATAAATGGCATGTTAAATTGATCCGGCAGGTAAATTGAATGAGCCTTTATTTTAGTACCTTTGAATTGCATTGAAAATATGATGAAAAAAGGATTGATAAGATTGCTTTTCTTTATGCTGTTTGCCTGTGGAGTAGCGGGAATGAATGCTCAGGGAAGCTGGGAGCGTGTGGAGGTACCCACACAACACCATCTGCGCTCGGTATATTTTACGGATAGCCTGTATGGCTGGGCCGTAGGTGATTCAGGCAGTATCATCCATACCATGGATGGAGGGGAAAACTGGGTTTCTCAAGATTCCGAAACCTATAATCACATTGTTCATGTGTTTTTCCTGAACCGCCAGCTTGGCTGGGCCTCCTCATGGAATTATGAAGGCTTTTATGGTACTCTGCTGCTTAAAACCACCGATGGTGGAAATAGTTGGAGTTCTGAAGCATACCCCGAAGATTACCTCTTTATGAATTGCATTCTCTTCCTGGATTCCCTGACGGGATGGATGGGGGGAAGCCCGCATGCGCTCGTGAAGACCACAGATGGTGGACAAAGCTGGAATCAGGCTGCCATCGACACCAACGCTCTGGCCTTTTTCCCGGTATTGAACCTCTATTTTTATGATGAAAACCATGGCTATGCATGTGGTGGCATGTTCGACATTGCGGGTGTTACATGGAGCACCCATGATGGAGGCGAGATGTGGTATCCTATAAATAATGAAGATGCCCCGGCAGATGAAGTACATGGAATGCATATCTTCAGTTCAGAAAATGTAATTGGAGCCGGAGGTGATCCCGATCAGGGCTATGGAGTGGCCATGATCCGCACCAGCAATGGAGGGTTAGATTGGAATTATGAAGAATTATCTATGTCGGGGAATGCCTTTGACATCGACTTCAGGAATGAAAATGAGGCATGGGCTCCGCTGGGACCCGGAGAAAAGTTGATCTATAGCATGGATGCGGGAACTACCTGGACAGAAATCGACAGTCCGGAGAATACTGCCATTTTTGATATGGTATTCACAGATGATATGCATGGATATGGGGTTGGCTATAATGGTGCTTTCATTAGATATAAACCCCAGGGGCTTGGAATCATAGAAGCCGATGGCATTGATACAGAATTCAGGGTTTTTCCGAATCCATCGGATGGACGAGTGAACTTTTACATTGAACGTGAAAACTGGAAAGGGGGAGAAGTGCAAATATATGATTTAACGGGTAGTCGTGTATGGATGCTGCCGATGCAAAACCTAAGTGCTACAATTGATCTGTCCCACATCCCGGCAGGGATTTACATCTGCAAATTATTGTTATTGGGAGAAGAAATAAGCCGGCAAAAACTAATCCTACGGTAGTTTTATCATTTTCCGATTCAGGCTGTAGCCATTCACATTCAGGGAGTAAATATAGATGCCGGGAGAATCCGGTTCAAAGTCCACTTCGTGGGTTCCCATGAATAGATTTTCATCCACAAGCGTGCTAAGAAGTCTTCCCGACAGATCATATACCCTTAAGCTTACCTGTGCGGATGCATCAATCCGAAAACCTATTTTTGTGCTCTGAGAAAAAGGATTGGGGCGGTTCTGGAGTAAATCAAATGAAATGTTGGTATTTTGGTTCTCTCCTATGCCATCCAATGAGCTAAAATCAATGGGCACCGTCCATACCTGGTAAACCCCTGTTGAATTGTCCATCCAAACCGGTAAAAGCCTGGAATCGGTCGAGCATATGTCAATATTGTCACCCTGGTATCCCTGCCCAAGGCCCCCGATGGGTTCCGGTTTGTAATTATGATCGCTGATCTCATATTCCTTCCAGCTGTTTCCGCCATCCAATGATCTTGCCAGGTAAACAGCTGCGGAGTCAATGCTGGTATTGCGGTCATCGTAAAAAATGATATCCAGTCCTCCAAATTTGTCAACATGGGCGGAAGGAAAATACTGTATTTTCCCATTATTGGGGATATCTCCATTTACCCTGATCCCCGCCGACCAGCTTAAGCCGCCATCCTCAGACCTGTTCAGGATAATGTCAGGGTCGCTTCCGGCGGGATCCAGGTCTTTTTGTCCGCTAACGATATAGATCCAGCCATTCTGTTCACCGGAAGTGGTATCCACAGCAATACCCGGTAGCCCGTTCACACGGATGTTTCCTTTGTCGGGGAGCAAACCGGTAATGCCATTCATATTGAAGGCCTGTTCAGTGACATTCCATTCGGCTCCGCCCGAGTTTGATGATGCAAAACCGACGTAAAGTTCCTTAAAAGGGGAAACATTCCCTACACCTGCCCAGCAAACATATACAGTTCCATTTGGGCCAACACAAATATCGCCCCCGGCGCTTCTGTTGGGAGGATTGTTGATCTGTTCAGGATCACTCCAGCTCATCCCTGCATTATCGGTATAGGCTATCATCATTGGAAAAGGCGGCGCAAATTTCACCCATGCGGCATAAGTACGTCCAAAAAACGGACTGTTTGGGAAATAATCTGTGGCCACGGAAGCCCGTTCCAGGTCATCGGTGGAGATCACCTGCTGGGCCGACCATGTTTGTCCGTTATCTGTTGAATAATGTGAATACAGACCTGAAAAAGGAGACCTTCCCAGTCTTGTCAGGATGAACGTCCCGTCCTTGTCGATGGCAATACCGGGGTCGCCTCCATGGAAGGCCATGGGCTCAGCTGTGCAAGTATCGTTGCCCTGCCAGCTGCTTCCACCATCTGTACTTACATAAATGCCTTCACTGATGAAAAGAGGAATGAAGGTGAGGGTATTGCAGGATGAAAAAACAATGTCATGATCCTGCGGATTGTTGGCAATAAAGACTTCCGTTTGACTGACATTGCCGGGATGCAAGCGGTAGTTGTCATTTAACAGGTAAAGGGTATGATCCTGGGCCGAAAGGCCAAGACTGGAAATAAAAAATAAAAGGATGATGCCTGTTCGAAATGTCTTCATGTCTTAAAATCGGTAACCCAGTTTGAGGGAGGCAAAATAATTGCGTGGTTCCCCTGCTTCGTAAAATCGCCTGTCGGCAGAATTGGTATTTGTAAAGCCTACATAAACGATATCCAGCATATTGTTCATGCTACCCGAGAGCAGGATGTTGAATTTGCCAAATTCCATATCCAGGCCCAAAACAGAATTCAGGATGTGGTAAGCATCTGTCTTTGCCGAGTTGGCATCATCCACCCAGAGGCTGCTCACTCCCATATAGCTGAATTTGATGAACCCATTCACATTTTTATGAAATGGATAAGCATAGGACAGACTCAGATACAGATTGTTTTTGGGTACGCTTGGAACAATATGCCCTGCAAAGTCATTTTCTTCTTCTGTTATGTTGCCTTCATTGTCTACTTCAATTGTTTTGGCTAGATAGGTTTGATAAACGAAATCGGAAAATGTATAGGCCAAGGTGAAATTCAGGCCTTTGTAGATCTCAAGTCCTGTCCCAAGCTCAATTCCTCTTCGGTTGGTTTTAGCTGCATTCCTGAAAAACACATCCCCGAACACTTCAAAGGGCACGATCTCATTGTCGATCCAGATATTGAAAACGGTGGCTTCAAACAAGATCTTTCGAAAGAAATCACGTTCATGTTTGTAGAGATAACCTTTAATTCCGAGTTCAAAGTTCAGGGATTCCTGGGCATTCAGTTCATGGTTGTACAATTGGCCGGGATCTAGGCTTTCCAGTTCATTCTTTGCCGGACTATCGAAACTTAAACCAAATGAAGTGTATAGCGATACCCATTCTGAAAGTTTGTAATTAAAGGCCATTTTTGGTGTAAAGGCATTAAAGTTTCGCTTATCACTACGTGAAGGAAGCGTTTCTTCCCTTAATTTATAGCTTATATTGTCATACCTTCCTGTCAGAAGGACATAAAAGCGCTCGTCGAGGATCTCGAAATTATCTGAAATGTAAAAACCTGTATTTCCGATTTTTTCATTGGTAAGCTGCAGTAACTGATCCCCTTTTTGCCCGCTAATATTGTCATAATATTCTGTTCGTGCCGGTTGAAACAAGAGATCTCCCCCCACACAAGATTCGTTTAGCGATTTTCCGATACGTCCTTTGTTTACATACCTGGCGGATATCCCCAGGCCCTGGCGATTGATGATCCTGTACTGACGTGATGTACGCTCAAAATATTTGATGGTGGCGTAGGTAGTGATCTCAAGCTCATGGTTCAGCTTTTTGCCAAAGCTTGTATTATACCTGATGCCCAGCCTGCCTTTGGTCGACAATCGTTTAAGGTCACGGTCGAGTGCACGGGGGTCGGCCTGATAGGGATCCTGGTCAAATTCTTCTTTTGTGAGAGAGCCCGGAAGCCTGATCATGCACGGCTTCCCTTGTGCGAACTTTCTTAGGTTCA
>CAZASJ010000053.1:9866-20141 GCA_964487735.1 uncultured Bacteroidales bacterium
CAGATTTTTTAATCAACTGGATGTACAAACAACATCAATCAGCAACGCCCTTAAAACAGGTGATTTTACCACAATATCATTTGAAGCACATTCAATAAAAGGAGCAAGTAAAACATTATCTTTAATGAAGTATTTTTTGAAGGTTTTGTTTCCACAACTGTATTGAGGATATGCCAGTGCTCGGTATTGTGCTCCCGGTATCCATCGTACTGCTGGTAACTGTATGTATTCAGCAAACCATAATGATCAGTCCGTATACCCAGTTTCAACCCATTGCTCCTCATTCCGAAGGAGCCAAACTGATTGAACTGCATTAGGAAAGAGCGTGGGAAATCGATGTCATTAATGAAGTTTACAACACCTCCGGGTGCATTGGTATACAGTGAGGACGCATTTCCTTTTGCGATCTCTATTCTTCCAATGGAATTGAAGTCTATGGCTTCTATCCTGGTTTGACCGTCAGGTTCTGATTCCGCAATATCATCCAGCAATATTCGCACACCACGGATGCCTGAATTGGATTTGCTCCCAAATCCCCTGATGGATATTCGTACATCATGGTTTCCATACCGCGATTGCATGAACATACCCGGAACGGATGGCAATGCATCATTTACTCCACTCACTTTATCAAAGCGGTAATTCAGGTTATTGATGCGCACCACTGAATAAGGGATATCGATGATCCTTTTGGAAACCCTGGTACCGGTGATTACCACCTCATCCAGTTCATTAAAGGCAGTATCAATAGGAGCATAATAGACAATGGTGTCCGGAAGCTCCGTTTCCTGGCTGAATGCATATATACTTCCTGTTATTAGAAATACCATCAGCAGCATTGCTGAAAAAGGGAAATTGTACCTGATCATTTTTTTTCAATATCCTCAAAATTACAAAGATATTTTGGCTTTTTCAGCTAAAGGGTTCAGGAATAGAAATAAAAAAGTCATTTCGACCATAGGAAGAAAGCCGTTTTTGTATGATACGACAGATTTCCTCCCAAGGCCAGAAATGACTTATGAGACCTGTTTAAGGGCCTGTATTTATTTTCGTATGATCAGTTTTTCAATCCATTTTCCTTCATTGTTATACACTGTTACCATGTATATGCCTGAAGGCTGTGAAGTAAGGTCCATATGGATCAGTTCTGAGTTTACAACCCTGAGTCCTTCTTGTTCGAAGACTTCAACACCCCTGTTATTATAAACCTTGATGTTCAAGTCCATGGCCTTTTTGGTTTCTATACGGAGTGAAAAATCTCCCTGTCCGGGATTCGGATAGAGATTGATATTGCTTACACCGGCAAGTTCGCCAATGCCTGTACAATCCTGGAATTCTACCATGATCGTATCAGCACCCCTGCATCCGTTGCCATCCGTTACGTAGGCAATAAACATATGGGTTCCGATTCCAAAACCGGTTGTATCAACAGTAATCGTTGCACTGGTTTGGCCACCAGGATACCATTCATATGAAGTGGCAGCTGCTGTAGTAGCATCCAGAACAATGGATTGCCCTGCACATAATGAAGAATCAGGTCCAAGGTTTGGATGTGGCAGATCCGTTACATCCACAGTTTGTGTAGCGGTGTTTGCACAACCATTTCCGTCTGTGTATAAATAAGTGATCAAGTGGTTGCCAATACCGGCGGTCATAGGATCAAATGAGTTATTTGTTACTCCGGGGCCTGAATAGTCTCCTCCAGCAGGCATACCGCCTGTCAGTGCCATAGGGCCATCATTAATACAAACACTTGGGATTGGATCGAAAGTTACGACCGGTAATTCATAAACAGTGATTGTCTGAACAGTGTCATTGCTACATCCAATGGCATCCATAAAGGTATAGGTAATATCATGTATGCCAGCACCTGCAACTGAAGGATCGAATATACTGTCTGACGACACTCCTGTTCCGGAATAAACGCCACCGGCAGGAGTTCCGCCTGTAAGGACAAAGGCGGCTGCATCAATACAAACACCTGTGAATGGAGCAAGCCCAACCACCGGAAGGTCGTTGATTGTTAGGGTAACCATTGTGTAAGGGCTTTCGCAGCCGCCCACAGTTTGGGTTACATAATAAGTATATATTCCCGGGTTGGTTTGTCCTGTGCTGAATGGAGTTCCACTGAATACCAGGTTGGTAAGGAATTCATCATCATACCATTGTATCATGGTTCCTGTTGCACTTAAGTCGGGAACAATATCACCAAAGCAGACTTCTTGATTAGAGCTTATAGGAGCCGCTGGGGCTACAAGTACTTCCATATAGTCTACTTCTACCAGGCTATCACTACCGGCACTGTTTGTTGCTACCAGAGTGACGTTGTGCATGCCAGGTGTATCGTATTGTACGCCGGCAGGATTCTGGTCGGTTGATGTTGCAGGGTCTCCACCATAAAAATACCACATCCAGGAAGTAGGCACTCCTGTTGACATATCTGTAAAGTCAACGGTTTGACCTGCACAAACGCTGGTATTGTCTGAAGTAAATGCGGCAGAAGGGCCTGCGAGAGGAACAACCTCTACAGAGCCGGTACGGATGTGAACCGGTGTTCCATTGGGGCCTGTGCCTGTAAGAGTAACATCATAAAAGCCAACAGGGACACTGCCATCTGAGATCACTTCAAAAGGAAGTGTTCCTGGGAAAGTTGACAGGGTGTTTCCTGAGGGAAAGTTTACTGAAAATGATCCTGAAGGTGGTGTTTGCACATCAACAGTGAAAGTTACATCTTCTGTCCATGCTTTCACTGAGGGCACATCGGCATCAAAAGAGGCTACATTGGCTGCAGTTTGTGCTGTTTCAGGAACAATTCCAAGGGCATAATCAGGGAAGTATGCTGTGTAGCTTGCGAAGTTTCCATTACGAAAATCTGCCCATGTTGACATAGAGGTAACATCATTTGAAACAATGGCATTGTAATCGCCAAGGTATCTTGGTGTTCCGCCGCCACCACAGGTAGAGCAGTTTATCTTCATTTTTTTGTTTGAGATGGCATGGTTTACAGCAAATGTCTGTCCACCATCATCTGAATATGTTGCATAGATGAGCGCAGAGTCACTTGTTGGGGTGTCGCGTGTATCCATCCACTGTACATAAAGCCTTCCGGTTTCAACGTCACACCATATGGCAGGATGCCATTGCGAATTGCCGTTTGAAGGGAAATCATCATTCACGGTAACATTTGTTGACCATGTTGATCCGCCATCATCTGAATAGCGGCAAAAGATATCAGGTTTGTTTCCGTTTCCGGCAGGTGAATTGGAAGCATAAACGGTATACAACCTGCCACGATAGGTGCCATTGCTGTTATCAGCTGCAATAAACGGGTAAGGACGTGTACGCATATTGGATACAGAGTTCCTTCCATTTACGTCGGTTCCAACATAACCTGAAAAGCTTTGGCTGCCTTTATTGGTAAAGGAGGATCCACCATTAAGGGATTGATAATAAGTGTAAGTTGATGAAAATGAACTTCCTGAGTTGGTTACTACATAAACAGCACCACCATCAGTAGCCCCCCATGCACCTACACAAACCATCATCCCTGGCAGGGATTGGGTTGGCATTGTGGCTGTATTTTGAAAAGAGGCTCCCTGGTCAATGCTTCTGCGGAAGTTTCCTGAGCCACTGTTGGTCATAACAGTGTAAACATAGTTTGAATAAGGCCCTGCAGTCTGGTCAGCAGCAAGCCAGTTCTTGTCGTTTCCAGAAATGGCTATAACCGGAGATCCGAAGGTCTGCCCGTTATCGGTTGATTTTACGATTACGCAACCCTGGATCGATGAACCATACATGTTCTCATAGTAGAGGTTTCCATCATGATCATAAGCAGTTAATACATCACCTCTGGTATTGTATGATCCCCAACCAACATTTACATCCGACCAGTCATGGTCGTCGAGGGTGTAATGGGTATCGTCAATGTTAAAAGCGACAAAATATTTGCCGGGATCGGTAGGGTCTTCACTGATATGTCCTTCAGCAAAGTCAACACCAAGAAAATAATTGTCATAACCATCAATGGTAACAACAGAACTTGGTAATGGCACCCTGTTTTCCTGATGCTGCAGGAAGTCATCAGGGATGCGGTCAATGTTAGGGTCGTCATACTGAGCCATCAGGCCGGTTGACGAAAGAGCAATAAGAAGCCCTGCAAAAAAAAGGCTTAGAGAGTAATTCTGTTTTTTCATAATCCGTTTATTTGTTTCATAATAATTGAATACAATATATGTTGACATACAATTAACACATAAAGTACCCAAAATGATCAATCAATGTCTAAAAAATATTTTCAAAGCAAAACTACAGCTAAAATAAACTCAGCCTGCATTTATGCTCAGAAAGATTTTACGGAATGTTGTTTTGAATGAACCAAAGGATGTAAACACACACATACAAGAGGGTCTAAATGAGCCTCTTAACGACTGATATCATGAATTGCCCGGTTTTCTTAGCATGTGCAGACTACTACAAGAAAAATCAGGGAAGCAAGTGATGAGAGAATCATAACTCCCAGTGCCCCATAAATGAGCATCATGCCAATCGAACCTAAGCCGGATAGTGTTTTTGCTGCTTTCATCGGAGTTGAATTTACATGATTGTAAGTACGGGATATTTGGACTTATATACAATGCTTTAAGTATGCATTATCATGCAATAAAGTGTGAAATATCTTACACCTGCTTGTTTCATATTAAACAATTTTATATATTAGCCATATGGTAAATTCCTCCATAGATAGGGTGAATGACTGTAAAGGTTGCGCTGTGAAATCAAGCTCGGTCTTTAACCTTAATGAGGATGAAATGGGAACCCTCTGCAGCAATAGTATTGAGATTAGGTTTAAGAAGGGGGAGCGGATCATTAAAGAGGGCACATTTACTCAAAACATCGTTTTTATCAAATCAGGGGTTTTTAAAATACATCAGGCCGGCCCTGTGCAGAGAGATGAGATCCTGAAAATTAATAAAGGGCCAGTCTTTGCAGGTGTTTCCGATGTTTTTGCCAACAAAATACACTCCTACTCCATCACCGCATTGGGAGATGTTATTTCATGTTTTATAGACTATACGGGCTATAAGCATTTGATTGAGAATAACGGCAAATTTGCTATGGAAGTAATGCGCATTCTCAGTACCGATATTGTAGAACACTATAATTTCTTTGTAAATAAAATACAGAAACAGCTTAATGCAAAACTGGCTGATTCTCTTTTGTATTTTGCTGATTCTATTTATGGGGATGATGTAATCGATATCCCGTTAACAAGGACAGAATTGGGCGAATATATTGGCACTTCCCGTGAGTCGGTAACAAAAATCATTCACGATTTTATCGAAGATAAATTAATAGAAGTTGAAGGAAAACATATCAAATTGCTTAACAAAGATCTCCTGAAAAAAATAAGCCAGGCGGGATAAAATTATTTCTGCAAACGTTTAAGCATATTTACTTCATTATCACCCAGCATCCGCCATTTCCCCCTGGGGGTGTCCTTTTTTGTGATTCCGGCAAATACGGTCCTGTCGAGACGAAGAACTTTATAACCCATTGATTCGAAGATTCTTCTCACGATGCGATTCCGTCCCGAATGAAGTTCAATACCCACTTCTTTTTTGTTAATGATCTCATCTGCCCATGCGATCTTATCAACCTTGATCAGGCCATCGTCGAGTTCGATTCCCTCTGCGATCTTTACAAAATCAGCTTTTGTAAGCTGTTTATGCAACACTACATGGTATATTTTCCTTACACCATGTTTGGGATGGGTTAGCTTTTTGGCAAGTTCGCCGTCATTGGTAAACAACAATACACCTGTGGTCATTCTGTCGAGGCGGCCAACCGGGTAGATTCGCTCCTTGCATGCTTTTTCGACAAGGCTCATGACTGTTTTACGCTCAAAAGGATCGTCAGTGGTTGTGATGAAGTCCTTGGGTTTGTTCAATACCAGGTAGCGCAGCTTTTCGCGCCTGAGAGCCTGTCCGCCGTAAACCACCTTATCTTCGATGGATACACGGGTGCCAAGTTCGGTAATGGTTTTCCCGTTCACTTTTACTACACCGCTGACAATGAGTTTGTCGGCCTCACGGCGCGAACATACGCCTGCATCAGCAAGATATTTGTTTAGGCGTATCATGCCCTCATCTTTTCTTCTGTATCCGCTATCCCTGACCTTTTCGGAGGCATCGCGGTCACTCTTTGGCCTGCGTTCTGTTTTTTTCTTGACAGGACCTTTTGGCTTTTTATAAAAGGAAGAATAATCGCCGTGTTTTTGGCGTTTATCACCACCACTCTGTTTCTTGTCGTTCATCTTATATCCGAATTGGCTGCAAAGATACGACATTAAGGTACAGGATGTAAGATGCCAGGTACCGGGGGGCAGGGAATGAGCTTATAAAGTTGGATAAAAGGCATCCTCAATGTGCTTAATACTAACACGATTTGAGTTCAGGATCACGGATACAATATCGAATCTGGCTTCAAGATGAATGTTTTTCGTTAAAATATAAGCATTTGCAGCACGTATCATAAATGCCTGTTTTTTCTTGTTAACAAAGAATTGAGGTTCCCCGAAATACAGCGTTCTGCGGGTTTTTACTTCAATGATGACAAGAAAATCCTCATGAGTTGCTATAATATCAACTTCATCTTTATGATGCCTCCAGTTTTTTTCCAGGATGGAGAAGCCTTTATTGATAAGGTATTCGCAGGCGTAGTCTTCTCCACTTTTTCCAAGTTCGTTGTGTTCGGCCATACTGTTTGCATTTTAATCAAATAATTCCTCGTGACTTGTCACGAGGGTTCCTTATATTCTCCCCTGAATTTCAGGGGAGATGTCAGTCGAATGACTGACAGAGGGGTAAAATAATTTGGTGAAATTCCTCCTGGCTTGCCACTGGGGATTCTCACTTTAAGAGTTTTCTTTATTTAAGGCAGGCTTTCGGCTTCGCCGGACCTCCCTGTTTATTTATACCCAAAATCAGCTTTTGTTCCAATAAAATTGAAAATATTTATTCGGTAGGTGTTGGGAAACAAGGATTTTTAGGTAAAGCTTGTCAGTGGAAAGGAAGTCGGGGCAAGGGTTTAAAGAGAAGGAGGAAGGAAACGAAGGGTGCATCTTTCGGTTGCCTCCATTTCAACACGGCCCCCTATGATGAGTCCCAGGTTTTCGGAAAGATGCCCACTTTTGAAATTAAAAATTACAGGGAAATCATATTCGGATACCGATTCGGCAATGATTTCATAGGCTGTTTTCCCGTAGGGAATGCTGTTATCGTTCATGTCATTCATGCCCCCAACAATAAGTCCTGCAAGCTTTTCCAGCTTTCCAGAGCGTTTCAGGTTCATCATCATGCGATCGATATGATAAAGGTATTCGTCGAGGTCTTCAACAAAAAGTATTTTCCCCTCAGTGTCAATGTCGGAGGCGGTCCCTGACAGGCTGTACAGGATGGAAAGGTTTCCACCGCAGAGGATGCCATCCGCCTTCCCGATCCGGTTTAAGTGATGGGCCGGGAAAAGATATTCCGGATTTGCACCTTCCAGGATTGATCGGAGGCTTGTTAAGCTTTCGTCCATTTTAAGGTTGGCCGGGAAATTGATCGGCATGGTGGCATGCATGGTCTGTATTCCAAAATGCTTCGGGATATGTGAATGAAATACGGTGATGTCGCTGTATCCTATAATCCATTTGGGATTTTTAGTGAATGCTAAAAAACCAAGTTTATCAATAATCTTTACAGAACCGTATCCGCCACGGGCACAAAAAACAGCTTTGATGCTGTCATCATCCAGCATTTTCTGAAAATCGGATGTGCGCTCGGCATCACTGCCCGAAAACTGATGATGTTCAGCGTACAGATGCTCGCTTTCAACTACGTCATACCCCCAGCTTGTCAATAGACTGATGGCAGGAGTCATTTCCTTGCGGCTGACTTTTCGTGCAGGTGCCAGTATCCCGAGTTTGTCACCGGGTTTCAGGTCTGGAGGCCGTATCAGATTTTTTTGTATCAATTTGCGTAAAAAACTATAATATAGGACATTTCAGGGTGTTTATCCACCTTCTCCAAGGCCTCCCATGAGTAGTTTTAGCACTCGCGGAAGGCTATGGTGGATGAAACAAATTTATATCTTTGCATTCAATTTAGCGGGAAAAATGGAAAATAAAACGAAGAACTTTAAAAGATACACGGTTACATCGGCACTTCCTTATGCCAATGGCCCTCTTCATATCGGACACCTGGCAGGGGTTTATGTGCCTGCAGATATCTATGTGCGCTACCTGAGGTCGATAGGCAAGGATGTGCTTTTTATCGGTGGATCAGATGAACATGGTGTGCCGATAACCATTAAGGCTAAACAATTGGGTGTGAGCCCTCAGGAAATTGTAGATAAATATCATGCGATCATCAAGAAATCATTTGCTGATTTCGGTATCTCTTTTGACGTGTATTCCAGGACTTCCGCTTCCATCCATCACGAAACAGCTTCAGAATTTTTTACAACACTGTATGATAAAGGAGAGTTTATTGAAAAAACCTCCTTGCAGTTTTATGATGAGGATAACAATCAGTTTCTTGCCGACCGCTACATTACAGGAGGTTGTCCGCATTGTGGATATGAAAAAGCGTATGGCGATCAGTGTGAGAATTGCGGAACATCACTCAGTCCTTCCGAACTCATTAATCCCAGGTCGGCACTCAGTGGGAATGTCCCGGTTCAGAAAGAAACAACACACTGGTATTTACCACTTGATAAATATGAGGGATGGCTGAGCGACTGGATCGTAAAAGGCCATAAAGAAGATTGGAAACCGAATGTATATGGGCAATGCAAGTCGTGGATAGACCATGGCCTTCAGCCACGCGCTGTTACGCGCGACCTGAACTGGGGTGTTGAAGTCCCGCTGAAAGATGCAAAAGGCAAGGTGCTTTATGTGTGGTTTGATGCACCAATTGGCTATATTTCTGCTTCGCGCGAATGGGCGAAAGAAACAGGCAAGGACTGGGAACCGTATTGGAAAGATAAGGATACAAGATTGCTTCATTTCATTGGTAAAGACAATATTGTATTCCATTGCATCATTTTCCCCGCTATGCTGAAGCAGGAGGGAAGCTATATTCTGCCCGATAATGTCCCTGCATTTGAATTCCTGAACCTTGAGAACGACAAGATCTCCACGTCCAGAAACTGGGCTGTTTGGTTGCACGAATACCTGGAAGAATTTCCCGGCAAGCAGGATGTTTTGAGGTATACACTTACCGCCAATGCCCCGGAAACAAAGGATAATGACTTTACCTGGAAGGATTTTCAGGCTAAAAACAACAACGAACTGCTGGCCATCTTCGGCAACTTCGTGAACAGGACCCTGGTGCTTACCGATAAGTATTTCAATGGCAAAGTGCCTGAGCTGCATGATCTGAAAGATGAAGACAAAAAAGTGATGGAAGAGATCAGGTTGTTCCCTGACAGGATCGGTGGCAGCCTGGAAGCCTTTCGTTTCAGGGAGTCGCAGGCAGAAATGATGAACCTTGCCCGGCTGGGGAATAAATACCTTACCGATTCAGAGCCCTGGAAGGTGTTTAAGAATGATCCTGAGCGTGTAAAGACCATCTTGAATATTTCATTGCAGATCTGTGCCAACCTGGCCGTGCTATGTGAACCCTTTCTTCCATTTACTTCCAGGAAACTTACAGCCATGCTCAACATGGAAACGCTTCAGTGGGCCTCTGGTGGAAATGCTGAACTGCTGGCTCCCGGGCATCAACTCAACAAGGCCGAATACCTTTTCGTGCCCATTGAGGATAAAGAGATTGAAGCGCAGGTGCAAAAATTGCTTGATACTAAAAAAGAAAATGAGATGAGCGAAAAAACCGTAGAGCCTGCCAAAGAAAGCATCGAGTATGATGATTTTTCAAAGATCGATATCAGGGTGGGAACCATTCTGGAAGCAGAAAAAGTACCCAAAACACAAAAGCTTTTAAAGCTGAAGGTTGATACGGGTGTGGATATTCGTACGGTGGTTTCCGGAATTGCCGAGTACTACAAACCGGAAGATATTATTGGCAAACGTGCCTGTTTCCTAGTAAATCTCGCCCCGCGAAAACTTCGTGGCATAGAATCAGAAGGCATGGTTCTGATGGCAGAGAATGCTGAGGGTAAGCTTACATTTATCTCTCCTGAAGATGCCTTTGATCCGGGATCGAAAGTTAGTTGATGAATTTGTGACCGCGTGAATACCAGGACCCCAAGGATTATGGATTATGGATTATG
>CAZASJ010000054.1:0-20119 GCA_964487735.1 uncultured Bacteroidales bacterium
CGCAGTTAAACTAACCTGCCATTTCGTTTGGCCATGGATGGTATCAATTACCGTAGTCGTATCAGTTGTTTCAAAGTGATCGCGAATAAATGAATAAGTAAATGCAGAATCGTTTACATCTTTTATCAATGAAAAATAGGCATCTGAGACCACGATATCATTTATTTCAAATATTTTGCGTGACTCTTTAAAGCGCAGGCTTTTCATATCCAGGAAAATATCACCTCCGTAGAAAAGTGTGTCGGAGCGTCGATCAAGTGCCAGAAAACCGTTTGCATGCAGATCGAGCCTGGGAGTGATGTACAAGCCCTTCAAGGTAATGACAGTATTCATGCGTTCCGAAAGGTATGAACCAACCATCCGGGCAAGGAAAGTCTGAACAAGCGGATTATAGGTCATCCATGAAAGCGAAAACGGAATGACAACAGCCACCATCAGACTGTAAAGCACTATGTTGATTAGCCTTTTTTTGATACCTTTACGTTTTAAAAAATCCGGGTCATATGAGCACTTTGATACTTGGCATAGAATCATCCTGCGATGAAACCTCAGCAGCTGTCATTAAGGATACCAAAATCCTTGCCAATGTCATTGCAGGTCAGGACGTACACCACAATTTCGGAGGTGTTGTCCCTGAATTAGCCTCAAGGGCTCACCAGCAAAATATCATTCCGGTCATCGACCAGGCGCTCAAGCAAGCAAAGATAAAGAAAAATCAACTCGATGCAGTGGCATTCACACGTGGTCCGGGACTGCTGGGATCCTTACTTGTTGGCACTTCTTTTGCCAAGGCTTTTTCGCTTGCACTTAATATTCCCATCATTGAAGTAGATCATCTTAAAGCGCATATCCTTGCGCATTTTATCCGTAGCGATGATAATAAGGCAATTCCCTCATTTCCATTTATTTGCCTTACTGTCTCCGGTGGGCATACCCAGATCGTCAGGGTAGATGATGCATATACTTTTACCATCCTGGGGCAAACCATTGATGATGCAGCCGGGGAAGCATTTGATAAAGCAGCAAAGATCATGGGACTTCCCTATCCGGGAGGCCCAGTAATTGATAAACTTGCCAGCGAAGGAGATCCTGATGCTTTTGCTTTCCCAAAGCCAAAGATCAAAGAACTGGATTATAGCTTCAGCGGCCTCAAGACTTCATTTCTCTATCTGGTGCGCGATCACCTGAAGATTGATGAGCATTTCATTGAAAAAGAAAAAGCCAACCTGGCTGCATCCATTCAACGAACAATCATAGAAACACTGCTGGACAAATTGATTCTTGCCGCCAAAAAAACAGGAATAAAAGACATTGCACTTGCCGGTGGTGTATCTGCCAACAGCGGACTCAGAAAAGCACTTTCAGAAAAAGGGGAAGAATTTGGATGGAACATCTTTATTCCGGATTTTGAGTTTACCACCGACAATGCTGCCATGATAGCCATTGCAGGCTATTATAAGTATTTGAAAGGAGATTTTTCAAGCCAGGATGTTGCTCCTTATGCACGAAGTTCCTTTTAAGCCTAAACAGAAATATGATGAGATCCATAAAACTCCCTGACTACCAGGGAAACATTATCCGGGCTTTGAGAAGCCTTGAAATAATAGAATCAGAACTTCCCCTTCCTGATAATGATGAAGTTTTGGTAGCCATCGAAGCGGCACCCTGTAACCCTTCCGACCTGGCTTTTATACAGGGAGGATACAATGTTCGGAAAGCACTTCCTGCCACTCCCGGATTTGAAGGAAGCGGAAAAGTCATTGGTGCGGGATCTTCTCCTGAAGCACAATCACTCCTGAATAAGAGGGTAAGCTTTTTTTCTCAATCTGATAAAGGCGGTTCCTGGGCAAGCCATATAGCCGTAAAAGCCGCTGATTGCCTCGAAATAAGTTTTGATTTGCCTATGGAACAAGCTGCCTGTTTCGCCGTAAATCCATTTACAGCATGGGCAATGGTCGACCTGGCCATAAAAAGTGGAACAAAGGCAATCATCCAAAATGCGGCTGCCGGTCAACTGGCAGGCTTCATTCATGTTCTTGCTGCAATGAATAAGATCGAAGTGATCAGCATTGTTCGTAAAGAAGAACATGTTGGGGAATTAATAAAAAAAGGACAGAAGCATGTCTTATGTCAACAGCATGAAGGCTTCCGGAAGCAGCTAAGGGAATTGGCCACAAAAGTGGAAGCCCATATGGCCTTTGATGCTGTAGGAGGTGAATTAAGTGGATTTATATTACAAGCCATGCCGGCTGACAGTACACTTTACCTTTATGGAGCATTGGGTGCCGGAACACTTTCTGAAATACCTGCAACAGATGTTATCTTTTCAAAGAAAACCCTTATGGGTTTCAATATGAACGAGTGGAAAGAAGATCTCAGTAAGGAGGCCTTTCAGAAAGTCTCATCTGAACTGCAGCAACTGTTTATTAATGGTAGACTTAAAACGGAAATCCAGGCCTGTTTCCCCCTGGAAGATCACGGACAGGCATTGTTGAAATACATTAAAAACATGTCAGGGGGCAAAGTCCTGTTTTGTCATTCAGAGGGGCCTAATCCATTGGGATAAATTTCTGATCATCCTTGGCAACACTAAGGATATTGGTTTCCCTTTCATAATGATAATAAAAGGTGCTTCTTCGCTTATCCTCTTCCTCCATGCGCCTTACAACATATTCGTTCATAAAGTAATCGAAGGTATATCCGGCATATAAATATCCTGCCAGGGGTGCTAAATAGTAAACCTTCTCCAGGTTCAAGGAATCAATATTGTAATAGTACTTTACATCTCCCGTATAATAATTATACTTAAAATTCCCTTCCAGCTCGTCCGTTGTGAAAAGGCTTGAAAAAAACAATATATTATTTTCATCTTCATTCAAGCTGCTAATCTCAAGCCAGGAGTTTATATTAACAGCATTCAGGTTAAATACCTCATGAAACTGATACTGATCAAATTCTTCTTTCTCTTCTACAGGCATGATGTATTCTTCCAGTTCGAGTTGTGCCAGGTTAAAGATGTAGGCATTGGGCTTTCCTGAGAGAAAGCTGATCAGCGAATCTTCACTATAAACGGTATAACCAAGATTTTCGAGTTCCTCACAATAGGTGTTGTAGTAGTCTTCAATGAAAACGGTATCCCATATATATTTCAGAAAAAGGCTGTTTTCGTATAGCAGGGAATCAAGCACATAGGGATCCAGATTGCCTGCATCCTTGATTTCATAGGCTTTTAATGAAGTTTTATAAATAAATTCGGGAGGCATCACAAGCACATTGCGCGTTGAATCATTGCGTATAAATTCTCTGGCAAACTTTCTTTCCGCTGTACAGGAAAACAGTATGATCAGTAGTAAGGCCAGCAATGGCCACATCCGATTTCTGTTGACCGAAATAGTCATTATTATATTTCGTTATTCTGCAGCAGTTCTTTCGCAAAAGCTTCCCCATAATCTTCTGCACGTTTCAAATCTTGTTCTCCGGGAGAAAATTTCACAAATACCCCATCCTCAAAATACTTGAGTTTAAGATTCTGCAGGTTGGTTTCAATAATTTTTTGTCCTTCGCCACTCCATCCGTAAGAACCGAATCCACCCGCCATTTTTTTCTTGTCCCTGATCGGATTGATTACGGCAAACAGTTTATAAACAGGCAGAAGTATGTTTTGATTGATAGTAGGGCTCCCCACGATCACGCCATTGCATCTCGCCATCATTGCATCCAGTTCACCAAGGGGCGTGGTTTCAACATCACAGGTCTCAGCCACCATACCACTGACTTTTCTGATGCCCGCAGCTATGCTTTCGGCAATCAAACCGGTTTTATGGTATGCAGATACATAAGGTATGAAAACCCTGTTATCTTCCGGATAAGCCAAGGCCTCTTTTGCATATTTTTCAGAAATATCCACCCACTTTTTCCAATCTGACCTGAGAATGGGCCCATGTCCGGTACATATTGTGTTTATTTCCAAAGGACGAATCTTATCAATGGCCTTCAACATGAATTTACTGAAAGGCTTAAGGATCACATCAAAATAATACTTAAAGGATTCACTAAAATCAGCCACTTTATCATCATACATATTTTCATCACAAAAATGAGAACCAAATGAATCACAGGTGAACAATAATTTATCTTCCTCCAGATAAGTATACATGGAATCAGGCCAATGAAGATTTGGTGCACTGATGAATTTTAGTGTTTTATTGCCAAGATCAAGACTTTCACCATCTTTTACGACTAGATGCTTAAATCCGGGTTCAAAAATATCGTTCAGGTAACGAATGGCGTTTCCGCTTCCTACAACCGTAGCATTCGGAGCAAGTGCAAGCAAATTCTTAAGGTTACCTGAATGGTCGGGTTCTGTATGATTTAAAATAATATATTCAATTTCAGCAGGATCCGTAAGACTTTTGATCTTTTCAAGATAGGTATCCCAGAATTTCTCCTTTGTTGTTTCAATAATAGCCTTCTTGGTGGCATTGATGAAATACGAATTGTAAGTGGTTCCAAATTCCGTTTCCATAACCACATCAAATGTCACGATATCACGGTCCAATACACCGATCCAGCTTACATCAGGACTTACTTCAAGTACCTTATTATCTATTTTTTTCATTTTAATAATCTACATCAAATAATTTACTTACAGATCAAGTTTAATTTGTTTTTTGTCCTCAGAGTCATGAGGAGGCTTTTTTACACCCGTTGATTTTTTAACTTCTTCCTTGATGGTCTTCGTTTCTTCAGGTGGTATTTCTTCCTGTTCTGCATCTACGCCTTCATCTACATCTTCAACTTCAGGCTCTTCCGGTAAATCATATGGCAATGGATTCAGAAATTTCACAGATTTAATACTGTATGTCGAAAGGCGTTTCCCTTTTGCCTTATACGACTTCAGCCCGATAAAACCTTCAGTTTCTATCTTCAGCGGATCAATTTCTCTTTCATTCGCCTTTTCATCAAACTTCACCGACAAAACAGGTAAGTAATCCAGGCTGTAGGCCAGAAGTCTTGAATCAGGATGATCGCCAATGAAGCTTAGTTTCTTTTCGCTGACATCAAAATTAAAGCGTTTAATATACACATATTTCTGTGCTCCATCCCAGAAAATGGCAGTCATAATTTTACGAGGATCGAATTTTTCAATCAATATCATATCCTCATCAAAGTGTGTAGCCAGGTCAAAATTATAGTGACGATAATGACCTGATTCAGTGATCGTCAGTATCATATCATCTCCCATAAATGCGCCCAGGTAGGTTCCTCTTTCTGCAACATTCAGGCGCTTAACAGTATCGTCGAACCATATCTCCCTTGCACCCAGGGTGGATACTCCTTCTTCTTTTTTCACAAAGCTTTTTACCGGCCTTTTGCTGATAATATTGCCATAAGAGCCACGCCCTTTAATGGCCAGTGTGCTAAAGTCATACTCAAAGGAAGTTACTTTCAACTTAGGATTTGGCCTGAGCACTACCTTGATCATTTCTGCCTCTCCATTGGGGTTGGCAGAGAAATAATGAATCTTCGAGCCTTCTGTTCCCTTGGTTAATATATACTCCTTATCGCGTGTTATTCCAAGCACAGGAAAGCGTTTAACCATAAAGTTCCCGCTCTTACCATCCCTGTATACCATATTGTAGATGGTCCTGTCGTCGTTTCGTTTGAAGACAGCAATGTGGATCACATCTTTCCCTACAAATATTTTGGATGCTACTTTGGTAACGATAAAGGTTCCATCACCCCTGAAAACAATCAGGTCATCAATATCCGAACATTCGCACACATATTCATGTTTCCTGAGGGCGGTTCCGGCAAAGCCTTCTTCCCTTTCGATATAGAGTTTCTGATTTGCAGCAACAACGGCTGTAGCTTCAATGGTATCGAAATTCCTGACCTCAGTCTTTCGGTCTTTGTCTTTGCCGTATTTCTTCTTTATTTGCCTGAAATAGTTAATGGTATAATCAATCAGGTGTTCAAGATGGTTCTCAACTTCATTTAATTCTTCCTCAATGCCTTTAATAATATCGTCAGCTTTGAGGGCATTGAATTTTGAAATACGCTTGATCTTGATTTCAGTCAGTCTGATGATATCATCCCTCGTGACTTCACGCCTGAGCTTATCCTTAAAGGGATCAAGGCCTTCATCGATGGTGGTGATCACTGATTCCCATGTTGTACAATTTTCTATATCCCGATAGATCCTCTCTTCAATAAAAATCTTCTCAAGAGATGAAGAATGCCATGCAAGTTCAAGTTCTCCTTTACGGATCAGCAATTCACGGCGGAGCGATTCCACTGTATCCCTGGTAGAGATCTCGAGTATCTTTTTTACTGAAAGGAAACGAGGTTTATCGGTATCGATCACACAGGAGTTCGGGGATATGGAAACTTCACAATTTGTAAAGGCATAAAGTGCATCGATGGTTTGATCGGGAGAAACATTTGAGGCCAGGTGAATTTGGATCTCTACATGTTGTGCTGTATTATCATCAATCTTCTTGATCTTGATCTTTCCCTTGTCATTTGCAGCCAGGATAGAATCGATCAGGCTGCCTGTTGTGGTACCGAAAGGAACTTCTGTAATCGACAGGGTTTTCTTATCTATCTGGTTGATCCTGGCACGTACACGTACCTTCCCCCCCCTCAATCCTTCATTGTATTTCGAAAAGTCAGCCATTCCCCCTGTCGGGAAATCAGGGACAAGATCAAAAGGTTTATCTTTTAATATATTGATAGAGGCATCAATAAGTTCGTTGAAGTTATGGGGAAGGATCTTTGATGCCAATCCAACCGCAATCCCTTCAACACCCTGTGCGAGCAACAAAGGAAACTTCACCGGCAAGGTGAGTGGTTCCTTATTTCGTCCATCGTAGGATAATTTCCAGTTGGTTGTTTTGGGATTAAAAACAACCTCCAAAGCAAATTTCGAAAGGCGTGCCTCAATATACCTTGGGGCAGCTGCAGAATCGCCTGTAAGAATATTCCCCCAGTTACCCTGGGTTTCGATCAGCAGATCTTTTTGTCCTAGTTGGACAAGGGCATCCCCGATGGAAGCATCTCCGTGGGGATGGTATTTCATGGTATGGCCAATGATGTTTGCTACTTTATTAAAGCGTCCATCATCCATGTCTTTCATAGAATGGAGAATCCTTCTCTGGACAGGTTTCAGTCCATCGAAAACATTCGGAACAGCACGTTCGAGGCTTACATATGATGCATAATCCAGGAACCAGTTCTCGTACATACCGGAGAGCTGCACTGTATGATATTCACTCCCTCCGGGAGCATTTGGATCGCCTTCCGATCCTTCTTCATATTCAGTTTGATCTTCCTCCGGCTCTTCTTCATTTTCAAGCTGATCTTCCTCCGGTTCTTCTTCAGAAGGAGATTCCTCCAGGGGGTCCTGAATCAATTCCTCTTCCGGAACAGCTTTTTCTTCTTTTTTCTTCTTAGCCATTCGGTCTGCTTATTTTACTAATCTAGATATCTCACGAAATTCGTCTGTCCCTGAATACTCCAGCAATTCAAACAGTATCGATTCATAAGTTGTAACAATGGCACCGGCCTGTCGCATCCTTTCCACTGCCATTTTTTTATCGTTTGTCTTACGGGAACCAATGCAATCCTCAACGAGCACAGGAATATAGCCCAGATTAATCAGGCCGAGCACTGTTTGCAAAACACAAACGTGGGCTTCAATTCCTGTAATGATGACATGCTTCCTTGATGAAAGGGCAAGCTCTTCATTGAAGCGTGGCTCCAGGCAGCAACTAAAGGCCGTTTTTTCTATGTGTTCATGTTCACCCAGCACCTCCATAATTTCAGGAATGGTGCCACCAAGCCCTTTTGTGTATTGCTGCGTTACAACAATCGGCACATTCAATACTTTCAATCCTTCTATCAGGATGCTGTTATTCCTTGTCAGGATTTCATGATCCTGAATTAACGGATAAAGACGACTTTGAATATCGATCACTACCGCAATGCTATTTTCTTTCTTGATTCGCATAATTTTAAGTAGATTACAAATTTCATAAAGATTCGGCAGAAAAAGTAGTTTTTCCGAAGCTTTTTATTAACATTCAAAAGTTCAGAAGCACTATAAGGGCAAGGCTTTTATCATTTTCGGAAGAGGCGGAGCAGCAAGATCTCAATCAAAGCAAAGAGCAGGGCTAAGAAAATGAAGACTTTCCACAACTCAGTGCCATTGTTAAATTCTGTAACTGATTCTTGTATTGATTTTTGGCCATTATTAATAAGAAATACGCCGGACTTAGCCGATGAAGCAACAAAATCTTCGATCTCATCAGGGCTGTATATCTCCGGATCAGATTCATTCCTGTTGAAATTAAAGGCAAAACCCAAAATGGCCTGATCCGACATCCATAAGGTATATTGCCCGGCATCCACAATCCTATCGTAGAATTGCAATTGCCCGCTTTTTCCATCACTGACAAAACCAGGTATGAATTCATAATCGTCCCCTTCCCTCTTCACGATGAGGCTTTGATCGCCTGCTAATACGATATCATGCACAAGAATGCTGTTATCTTCCCCCATGGTATAATAAAGATGCTCCAAAGGGCGACTTAGCATAGCCATTCTGTAGATCAGCGGAACCCAGAGGGCATGCCTCACAAGGTTAGAATATGCATCACCAGCCGGAGAAGACATCAGGTATACTTTCCCTTTCCCGGAAGTGCTGACGCAAATGAGAGGATCTGAATTTTGCATATCCATGATCACATCGCCCCTGCTGCTTATGTAATTTTTTATTGGATAGTGGCCTCTGACGATCGGAAGATCAAGGTTTTCAGGAATTGATTCAAAAACATCTGCAAAGAGTTCATGTTCCACATTCAGCCCCGTAACACTCAGTTGGTTTGTATCGTAGCCCTGTAATTGCCAATTATTCAATTTCGAAAGAAACAGATTCATGGATACAAGATCAGCATCAGAAGAAGGAATCAGCATGATGCTTCCTCCTGATGACACATAGCGTTCCAGTTCTGTCGACAGTCCTGAAGTTATGTTTTTCACATTGTCGAGGATAATCAGGTCTTTATCAGGGAAACCACCATAATCAAGCTTCCGAATGTCGTTAAATGTGTATTGAAACACCGAATCATTCGAAAACAATTTACTGAAATAAAATCCGGGTTCATTCTCAGAAATAACCAGAACGGGAATCCTGTTTTTCACCACCCATGAAAGGTACATGCGATCGTCCCAGGTAATGGGATAATCATCGATGATGATCTCGGCCCTTTGCATTCCGGCTTCGCGGTTGGTAAAAGGCAGCCGGACTTCTGCCCTGCTGTTTTCCATTATATCAAAGGTGGCAATTGCTCTTTGCTGGTCGTTTATCAGAAGCCTTACCGGTATCTTTTCAAGGTCAAAATCTGTTGCATTGGTTAATCCTACGACTATTTCCTGCTGTGCGCCAAGGTGATTGAATGGTGATACCAGGCTACAGCTATCAATATACACATTTGCCAGGCTTTCGTCGATCAGTGGCACTAAAAAGAGGAGTCTTGATGTATCTCCGGTATATGCCTGAAGATCCGTAGAGCTTCGCTGAAAATCCGAAACAATATACAGATGGGGCTTATCCTCTGATGCTGCATTTAACAATTCCGAATACCTTTCATTCACTTCGGATGAAGACCTCCATACCGGACTGGTACTCACTTCTGAAAGTAGTTTATGAAAGTCATCACGGTTATAGAAAAGCTGGTGCTTTCCTTCAAAGTCATTGGTAAGCAAGTGAAATCGATCTGATGGTCCGTAAGCATCTGCAATTTCGGCAGCCTTTGAGAGGGCTTCATCGAGCAGGCGATGTCCATTGGACGATGCCTGCATGCTCATTGAATTGTCGACGTAAATGCTTATAGTTGTTGTTTCCGATCTTTCCATGCCCTGGCGGCCGGGAAAATACGGCCTTGCAAATGCCATCACGAGAAAAACAATGAGCAATATCCTGCTGATCAGGATCAACAGGTGACGCATCCGGTGCTGCTTTCTTGTTTCCTTCTTTATGCTTTTAAGGAACTTCAGGTTGGTGAAAAATAATTTCCTGTACCTCCTGAAATTAAAAAGGTGTACAATAATGGGAATGCTGATTGCAAGCAATCCAAAAAGCCAGTATGGATGAATAAATTGCATGAACTATGGTGTGCTGACTGCCTGTGTATCCGGGACATTGAGATTCAGGGGGTTTTTTACTTTCTCTTTAAGCAAGGCAATATCGACTACCTCGATCATATGATCAATGTAATGGAACTTCACGCCCGTGATATAGTCTTCGCGGATGTCTTCAATGTCTTTATAATTTTCTTTCGACAGAAGGATATCAGTGATTTTGGCACGTTTGGCAGCCAGTATTTTTTCCTTAATGCCTCCAACAGGAAGCACCTTGCCCCTGAGTGTGATCTCTCCGGTCATGGCAAGTTTTGAACGTACTTTGCGTTGTGTAAAGGCAGAGGCCAGGGCTGTGAACATGGTAATTCCTGCCGATGGACCATCCTTGGGAGTGGCTCCTTCAGGTACATGAATATGGACATTCCACTTAGGGAAAACATCCGGATCTATATTTAAACCTGAAGCATGTGCCTTGAGGTATTCATATGCCAGCGCAGCTGATTCTTTCATTACGTCACCCAGGTTACCGGTAAGGGTAAGCGTACCCTTTCCCCTGCTAAGACTCACTTCTATGAAGAGGATCTCTCCCCCAACGGCCGTCCAGGCAAGGCCTGTAACCACCCCGGCAATCTGTTCATTGAGCACCCGGTCCCGTTGAAATCTCACCGGGCCCAAAAACTTTCTGATATCTTCAGGGCTTACTTTCTTATTATATTCCTCCTCCATTGCAATGAACTTTGCATTGCTACGGATTACCTTTGCAATTGCTTTTTCGAGCGAACGTACGCCGGCTTCCCTGGTATAATCGCGGATGATCCTGCGCAGGATGTCCTTGCTTATGGGAAGTTGTTTTCTCTTTATGCCATGCTCGATAAGTTGTTTGGGCAGGAGGTGCCTTCTGGCGATCTCAAGTTTTTCTTCCAGCAGGTATCCACTCAAATCGATGATCTCCATGCGGTCACGAAGTGCAGGATGTACGGTGGTCAGTGTATTGGCTGTCGCGATGAACATGATCTTTGAAAGATCATAATTGACCTCCAGGTAATTATCATGAAACTCAATATTCTGCTCAGGATCAAGTATTTCCAGCAATGCTGCCTGTGGATCACCCTGTATACTGTTTCCACTAACTTTGTCAATCTCATCAAGCACGAACACAGGATTGGAAGTACCCACTTTTTTCAGGTTCTGGATAATCCGGCCCGGCATTGCACCAATATAGGTTTTTCGATGCCCCCTGAGTTCGGCTTCATCCCTGACACCCCCAAGCGACATGCGTATGTACTTCCTGTTTAGTGCGCGTGCAACTGATTTTCCCAATGAAGTCTTTCCAACACCCGGAGGGCCAACCAGACAAAGAATCGGGGCTTTATGATCCTTTTTCAGTTTGATCACTGCCAGGTGTTCGATAATTCTTTCCTTCACTTTTTCAAGGCCATAATGATCCTCATCAAGAATGCGCTGAGCATTGTTCAGATCAAGATTGTCAGTTGTAAACTCATTCCATGGCAACTCAACCAGCATTTCAAGGTAATTCACCTGTATGGAATACTCGGCTGCCTGTGGATTCATGCGCTGCAGTTTCCGCAGCTCACTTTCAAATATTTCTTTTACCTCCTTTGACCATTTCTTTTTGGAGGCTATTTCCTTCATTTCATTGATCTCTTGCTCATATGGGCTCCCACCCAGTTCTTCCTGAATGGTTTTGAGCTGCTGATTCAGCAGGAAATCACGCTGTTGCTTGTCGAGGTCCGTTTTTACCTTATTCTGTATCTGGTTTTTAAGTTCCAGCACCTGCATCTCACGGTGGAGTGCCTTGAGCACCTTGTTCGCCCGTTCGGTCAAATCGGATACTTCCAGCAATTCCTGTTTCTCAAGAATGTCAATGTTCAGGTTTGAAGAGGCGAAATTTACCAGGAATACAGGACTTTCAATATTCTTAATCGCAAATACAGCGTCGGATGGAATATTTGGTGACATTTTGATGATCTGCATCGACATATCCTTCAGTGTGGATATCAATGCCTTAAATTCCTCATCCTCCCTGTTCACTTGGTGTTCAAGGGTTTCAAAAGGGGCCACTTTTGCCTTAAAATAAGGCTCGATCTGAAACACGGATATCATCCTGAATCTTTTCTTTCCCTGAATGATGGCTGTGGTGCTGCCATCGGGCATTTGAAGTATTTTAATGATCTGAGCTACAGTCCCCACATTGTACAGGTCTTCCGCAGCAGGATCTTCCACATTAATATCCCTTTGGGAGGTAACGCCAATGATCTTGCTGCCGGCATAGGCATCTTTAATGAGTTTGATGGATTTATCCCGTCCAACGGTAATGGGTATAACGATACCGGGGAAAAGCACATTGTTTCTTAAAGGAAGTATTGGAAGTTCGCCAGGGATCTCTTCAGTATTCATAATCTCTTCATCCTCATTGCTCATCAATGGAATGAATTCAGCTTCCCCTTCAATGAGGTCTGTAAAGTCGATTAAGTTTTTGTCAGTAAAATGGTCCATATTCTAAATCAAGGTGTCAGTATGTCAGTAAATGCAGCAGACCGCGATATAAGGATTTATACTAAAAAACCCTCATATAGTTACGTTTAAGGAGGTTTCAATTTCCCGTCGCGACAGTTGCTTTTTATACAAGTAGTAAAGTCAATCTTCGTGCCAAAATTGGGTATAGGGCATAATCGTCTTGTAAATTTCGCACCTTCGATTGGAAACGCTTTTGCTATGATATTTGTAGATTGTTCACATTGAAAGGGCTTAGAAATATATTGAGGCAAATGCTTCGACTTCGCTCAGCATGACAATACAAACCATCATAAACAAAAATGCTTATTTGTCACCGTAAGCACTTCGACAAGCTCAGTATAAACTCCGTCGAACGGTTTTTATTATAAAGCAATAAACACTATTTTTCCGGACACCACTGTGTCGGGTATCAGGCTTCAGGTATCTGCTGTGAAATTTATGTGAGGATATGCTTATTGGTTTACCCCTCTGTCAGTCAGCAGACTGACATCTCCCCTGAGACCAGGGGAGAATATATGGAATTATTTGATTAAACAGGTAGAACTAATAGGATGTGTTCATGGCCGTAAGTTCATTGACGGAGCGCAGTATCGATTGCTCTGTTTCGTCAAATTCAATATCCCTTCGGCTGTATACTCTTTTGGCTATATCGATGGCTTTCCTGATCGAGAAATCATCAAAGCCTTTGGTTCCTCCCCATGCAAAGGATGGGATAAAATTACGCTGGAAGCCAGAACCAAAAATATTGGAATTCACCCCAACAACCGTTCCCGTATTGAACATTGTATTAATCCCACACTTGCTGTGGTCGCCCATCACCAGACCGCAAAACTGCAATCCGGTATCTACGAATGTATGATCAGGATAGCTCCACATTCTAACGACATCGTAGTTGTTCTTCAGGTTGGAATTATTTGTATCGGCCCCGAGGTTACACCATTCTCCGATGACGGAGTTTCCCAGGAAGCCGTCATGTGCTTTATTTGAAAAACCAAAGATGACAACATTATTGAGTTCCCCTCCTACTTTTGAATAAGGGCCAACCGTGGTTCCACCATAGATTTTGGCTCCCATTTTCACAACGGAGCCTTGTCCCAGAGCGAATGGCCCGCGGATCATGGCACCTTCCATGATCTCGGCATCTTTACCGATGTATACCGGACCGGTAATTGTGTTGATGGTTGCAGATTCGACACTGGCACCTTCCTCTATAAAAATATGATCACCCAGCAGGGTGTTGCTCTTACTCAGCGGAGCTGATTTCCGTCCCTTGGTCAGGATCTCAAAATCGGCCCTGATCGCTGCATCATTTTTGGCAAAAATATCCCAGGTCGTATTCACTTTGGCAAATTCACAATCCGTTTCAAACTCCTCCATCCCTTCCGTATCATCGATATTATCGAGATCCTTGGCAGAAAGCCTGACAGCAATGATCACTTCATCCTTCACCAATGCCTGGTTGATACCGATCTTTTTGATCTCGGCTACCAACTCATCATTGGGCATTATGGACCCATTGATCAGGATATTGTCATCCCCTTTTACAATAGGGAATTTAACACTCAGGTAATCCTCTGTAAGAGAAGATGTTTTCGCTGCCAGATAATGCTCCCATTTTTCCCTGATCGTAAGTATACCTATCCTTATATCGCCCACCGGCCTTGTGAATGTCAGAGGCAAAAGATAATTTCTTCTAAAGTTGTCAAAAATAATATAATTCATTCCTTCTGTTTTTCCATTTTTGTTCAGGTACAAATGTATGGAAAAAACATAAAAAAAAGGCCATCCTTCCGGACAGCCTTTTAATATCTTAAAGCGACGATTAGTTTTCGTCTTTCTTTTCAAGGTGTTTTTTGTACCTGTTACGGAATTTATCAACACGACCTGCTGTATCCACAAGTTGCATTTTTCCAGTATAGAACGGGTGTGATGTGTGTGAAATCTCCAGCTTTATCAGCGGGTATTCGTTCCCATCTTCCCATTTGATGGTTTCTTTGGTTTGCACGGTTGATTTTGACAGGAATGCATATTCATTCGACATATCCTTAAAAACCACGAATCTGTAATCTGTAGGGTGAATATCCTTTTTCATTGTTTTATCCTTTAATTTCGGGCTGCAAAAATAGAGGTTTATATTTAATTAGCAAAATTTATCTGGAAATATTTTCTAATTTCCGGATACTTCGTCTACATAACTTCTGCATAGATGTTCCGTCAGGCGGATCTATACATCCAGCAGGAAGGCCATCGTATCAACACCATCCGCATAATCCCAGAGTTTTGGATGCTGTGCTTCTCCCGGGGAGATGGCACCAATGATACGTTTATCTGCAGAAATAACGCATTGGATATTTTCTGATTCAAATGCTATGATCCTGTTTAGCTGATCAATGTTATCATAATACTCATAGTGCAATACGGATACAGGCGAAGCCATGGATACATCTTCTTTCAGCATAAGAAAACCATTGTCAAAATGCTTATTCCCGTTGACAAGATAAATGGACTTATTATAATCGTAATTATTGTTGTACTTATGGTGATCAGCGACCCATTTATAGGACTCGATGGCTTCAAAGAAACCGGTAAAATCATATCCCTCCGGGATGAAAAGCTTGGAAACATTCCTGCAGCCAAGTCCATAATACATAAATACATCCTGTCCGAGTGCATTTAATTCATGATCGCTTTCAGCTCCGCTTAAAACTGCCAATGCATTCCTGTTTTTACGAATAATGTGTGGATATTTACCAAAATAATAATTGAAATAGCGGGAGGTATTGTTGCTTCCTGTAGCAATGATGGCATCAAAATCCTTTATTTTTCCTTCTTCAAACTTGATATAATTCTTGAATGCGGGCTCAATACCGAATAATATTTCGGCAATTGCAGGGATCAGGAATTTATCGTCGGACGAAAGCTTGGCAAGGACTTTATGCCCTGACATCAGTACAGACATAAAATCATGAAAACCCACTGCGGGGATATTTCCGGCCATGACGATGGCTACTGTTTTCTCTTCCCGGGCCTTTTTCAGATCATACATGCCCGTCCATTGCTCAAGGTCTGCTGTATTCATGCTCTCACCAAGGGCATGCAGCATATCGTAAACAGAGGCAGGGGTAAACCATGCGTTGGCATTTGTTGCTTTGTGAACAGCTCCTTCAATACCATCGGCCAGGTCCTGATCCTGGTCCAGAAACCTGCTTTCTCCTTTCTCTTTCAGTACTGATCCTAATTGTTTAAAAGCGTCAATTCTTTTGCCAATATCCATGCTTAGTTGAATTATTATACCTTCAGCAAAATTATTCAATAATTTAATACGAATAGCAGTTACTATTTCAGCCAAATATCATATATTTGTCGGGATGAAAAGCAAGTGATACTGAGCGAATAAAAATAACGATTTAACATTCTGAATTATGAAAAAACACAACTTTTATGCAGGCCCGTCCATCCTTCCTCAATACACCATTGAGAATACTGCCAAAGCACTCATCGATTTTGCCGGTATGGGATTATCCCTGATGGAAATTTCACACAGGAGCAAACAGTTCATTGCTGTAATGGACGAAGCACAGGATCTTTTCAAAGAATTGCTCGACATTCCTGATGGTTATTCAGTTGTATTCTTAGGTGGAGGAGCAAGCACTCAATTTGCCATGGTTCCTTTCAACCTCATGAAATCAAAATCTGCCTATCTTAACACAGGTGCATGGTCGAAGAAAGCCATTAAAGAAGCCAAGGGTTTTGGAGAAGTTGTAGTTGTTGCAAGCTCAGAAGACAAGAACTTTAACTACATCCCAAAGGGATATACCATTCCTGAGGATGCAGATTATTTTCACATTACCACCAACAATACCATTTACGGTACTGAGATCAAATACGATATCGATTCACCCGTTCCGCTGGTCGCTGATATGTCATCAGATATTTTCAGCCGGCAAATGGATGTTTCTAAATATGCCATCATTTATGGTGGAGCACAGAAAAACCTTGCCCCTGCCGGAGTAACCTTCGCGATCGTCCGCAACGACATCCTTGGCAAAGTTGAACACCATATTCCTACCATGTTAAAATACCAGACACACATCGACAAGGGATCTATGTTCAACACCCCTCCTTGTGTCCCTGTTTTTGCTGCTTTGCAAACGCTTCAGTGGCTGAAGAACCTTGGTGGCATTGCTGAGATCAGCAAGATCAACAAATTCAAAGCAGGCCTCTTATATGACGAGATCGACCGCAATCCACTGTTTTCAGCTACCGTGCCCCTTCCCGAAGACCGTTCCATCATGAACATTTGTTTTGTGATGAATGGAAATTATTCAACGCTCGAGACAGAATTCTTAGACTTTGCTACAAGCAAGGGAATGGTAGGCATAAAAGGCCACCGCGATGTTGGCGGATTCAGGGCATCTACCTACAATGCACTTCCAATTGAAAGCGTTGAGGCACTGGTTGCTACCATGCAGGAATTTGAAAGAATGCATAAATAATCTTAGATTCGTATTTTCATATTAACCGGGGATCACCTCCCCGGCTTTTAACCATAAAATCAAACAGGATATGACTAAAGTATTGGTAGCCACAGAAAAGCCTTTTGCAGCCGCTGCAGTTGAAGGCATCAGGCAAGTAGTAGAAGGCGCCGGCTATGAATTGGCTCTTCTCGAAAAATATGCAGACCACCAGGATTTTATTGATGCAGCAAAAGATGCTGACGCCATCATTATCCGCAGCGACAATGCAAATGCAGATGTGATCGCAGCAGCAAACAAGTTAAAGATCATTGTGAGGGCAGGTGCCGGTTACGACAATGTAGACCTCCAAGCTGCAACAGCCAAGGGCGTTGTGGTAATGAACACTCCCGGCCAGAATTCAAATGCGGTGGCAGAACTTGCCCTGGGTATGATGGTTTACATGGCCCGTAACGGCTTCAATGGTACCTCAGGAACAGAATTAAGGGGAAAAACACTTGGCATCCACGCCTATGGCAATGTGGGAAGGTATGTGGCAACAATCGCCAAAGGCTTTGGCATGAAATGCTATGCATTTGACCCTTTTGTCAGCAAAGAAGATATTGAAAAAGACGGAGTCAAATCACTTGCGAGCGTAGAAGAACTCTATAGCAAATGCCAGTACATTTCATTGCATATTCCTGCCAACGAGAAAACCAAGGCTTCCATCAATACAGCATTATTGTCATTGATGCCCAATGGAGCCACATTGGTGAACACAGCAAGGAAAGAAGTCATTTGCGAAGACTCCCTTAAAAAAATCTTTGCTGAACGGGATGATTTCACTTATCTCTCCGACATTGCTCCTGTTTGTGCTGCAGAACTTACCGAGAACTATGGCGCAAGGTGTTTCTTCACTCCCAAGAAAATGGGTGCTCAAACATCAGAAGCCAATATCAATGCCGGTATTGCAGCAGCAGAACAGATCAAAGCCTTTATTGAAAAAGGAGACAGGACATTTCAGGTCAACAAATAAAGGATCGCAAAACTATTTCAATACTAATTTACAACCCAAACTTAGCCTGCGAATGATGGATAACGGAAATGACAGGAATAATACTTTTTTCAGATTTGAAGACCTGAGGATTTACCATAAAGCACTGAATTATACCAAATGGGTAAATGAAGCCTGCCGGGTCAGTGTCAATGAACAAAATGATGGAATTATTGAACGTTTTAATGTTTCATCACAAAACATCGTTCTCAACATTGCTGAAGGATCGGCCAGGAATAAAAGCCAGTTTATTTATTATTTAAAAATGGCTAAGAGTTCCGTAAGAGAATGCCTGGTCTATACCAGCATTTTCCATAATCTCGGACATTTAAACGATCTTGAAGAAGAAGAGTCAAGAAATCATCTGATGGAAATGACCAAGATGATTGGCGCATTGATTTCCTCACTGCAAAGAAGCAATAACAAGCGTGGGGAAGACAATGGCAGCTACGACTCCAACGATGAAATGCCTGATGATTAATTTCTTCACCGAAAAACAATACAACACAATTTTTTTAATGGACGGATATACAGCATATCCAAAAATGAATAAAATATGGCAATATTAAAAGCATTCAAAGGTCTAAGGCCTCCTAAGGAAATCGCAAAAGATGTAGCATCAAGGCCCTACGACGTACTTAATTCAGAAGAAGCAAGAGAAGAGGCTGCCGGAAATGATTATTCACTTCTTCATATTATCAAACCGGAGATCGACCTTCCTAAAGATATTGATGTTCACGCGCAGGAAGTCTATGACAAAGCCCGTGAGAATTTTACAAAGTTCCAGAAAGACGGATGGCTGGTGCAGGATGAAGAGGAACACCTTTACATCTATGCCCAGACCATGAACGGCAAAACCCAGTACGGAATTGTTGGATGTGCTGCCGTTGAAGATTACATGAACAACGTCATCAAGAAGCATGAGCTCACTCGTCCCGACAAAGAAGAAGACAGGATGAAGCATGTACGCATCAATAGTGCCAACATTGAGCCTGTATTCTTTTCATTCCCGGCCGTGAAGGAAATGGATGAGATCGTAGAAAAGTATGTAAAAAACAATGCGCCCGAGTATGATTTTACTGCAGAAGACAATATCGGACATCATTTCTGGGTGATCCGCGACAAATCCATCAACGGCAGGATCATTGAACTTTTTGCCGACATCCCATCCACCTATGTCGCTGACGGACATCATCGTACCGCTGCAGCAGCCCTGGTGGGCAATGAAAGAAAAAATGCAAACCCCGGGCATACCGGGAAAGAAGAATACAATTTCTTCCTTGCGGTCCACTTTCCCGATGATCAATTATCCATTATTGATTATAACCGTGTAGTGAAAGACCTTTATGGCCTGAGCAATGAAGAATTCCTTTCAAAGCTCTCGGAGGTCTTTGTTGTAGCCGACAAAGGAACCGACATTTACAAACCAGGCAAACTGCATGAGTTCAGTATGTACCTCGATGGTAAATGGTATGGCATGCAAGCAAAGGACGGAACCTATGATGACAATGATCCCATCGGTGTACTGGATGTAACTATTTTGTCAGAGCATGTTCTGGACAACATCCTTGGCATCAAGGATCTGAGAAGAGACAAGCGCATTGATTTTGTGGGTGGCATCCGGGGCCTTGGCGAACTGGAAAAACGTGTAGACAGCGGCGAAATGAAAGTTGCCTTTGCACTCTATCCGGTTTCCATGCAGCAATTGATCGATATCGCCGACACAGGAAACATCATGCCCCCTAAAACAACCTGGTTTGAGCCTAAACTCAGGAGTGGATTGGTGATTCATAAGTTGGATTAGATTCAGGTAGCGGGGATTCTGAACTACGAACTACGAACTACGAACTACGAACTACGAACTTTGAACTCGGCACTTCACCTTCGCTTTTCATCATCCGAAGCCACGGCGAAGGATGAAAAGCTTCGG
>CAZASJ010000055.1:0-20059 GCA_964487735.1 uncultured Bacteroidales bacterium
ACACCGCGCACACCGAAGCCCAGGCGAAGGTGTGCTGAAACACTGAAACACTGAACCCACCGAGTCCTCGGGGCAAGCACTGAACATAATATAATTCTTACCTTTGCCCATATGGATCTCATCCGCCAATATTTCCCTGACCTTACTCCCGAACAGGACAAACAATTTTCCATGTTGCAGGAGCTTTATGAATATTGGAATGAGCGTATTAACCTGATCTCAAGAAAAGATATTGACAAGTTGGAGGAACGGCATGTTCTTCATTCCCTGGCTATTGCAAGGATTATTCAGTTTAAGCCCGGAACAAAAGTGATGGATGTTGGCACAGGTGGAGGGTTTCCCGGAATTCCGCTGGCCATTCTGTTTCCCGAAACAAAATTCTTTCTGGTCGATTCCATCGGGAAAAAGATAAAGGTGGTAAATGAAGTTGCCGCTAGCCTGGGTCTTAAAAATGTTAGTTCGCAGCAGATTCGTGCAGAGGAGGTGGATGAAAAATTCGATTTTATTGTGAGCAGGGCAGTAACCCGATTGCCTGAATTCCTCAGGTGGGTAAGAGGAAAAGTGAGGAAACGCAGTTTCAATAGCTTGAACAATGGGATATTATATCTAAAAGGGGGTGATCTGGACGAGGAACTGAATAGATTGAATGCCCGTTATGCTGTTTACGATCTTGACATTAATTTTCCAATGGAATTTTTCCACAGCAAAAAGCTTGTCTACATATCCCTTTCACGAAAAGTTGAAAAATAAATTCCTCAGGCACAGGCAAGCCTGTAATATTTTATCTATATTCGCCTTCTCTAATATCGACAATCATCAAACTCTTCAACTATGACGGAAAAAATTAAAAAATCTTTAAGGGATTCCACTGCAGCGCGTTGGACAGCGCTTATATTGGCCTCCCTGGCAATATTTGGTGCATATTATTTTAATTATGCACTATCATCAATCAAGCCAATGCTAGAGAGCATTCTTGGATGGAACAGTGGTGACTTTGGAACATATACCTCTGCATATGCATGGTTCAATGTTTTCCTCTTTATGCTCATCTTCAGCGGTTTCATCCTCGATAAATTAGGGGTTCGGAAAACCGGACTCGGAGCTACCATGGTTATGTTTCTTGGGACAGCATTGAACTACTGGGCTGTTAAACATCAATTCCCTGAAGGAGCTGTTGTAAACATCCCCATTCTGGGTGCCATGAAAACCCAGGTTCTCTTGTCTTCTCTTGGATTTGCAATTTTTGGTGTTGGAACGGAAGCAATCGGAATTACAATTTCAAAGGCTGTAGTACGATGGTTTAAAGGGAAAGAACTGGCTCTTGCCATGGGTATGCAGATGTCGATAGCCCGTTTGGGAACATTGCTTGCCCTGGCCATTTCATTGCCACTTGCCAAAAACTTTACAGTTACTGCTCCGATTTTGTTTGCACTTGTAGTTATGCTGGTTGGTGTGATATCCTTTACATTGTTCTCAATACTTGATGTCAGACTTGATAAGTCAGAAGATACTCCTAAGAAAGTACATCCGGATGATGAGTTTAAGATCAAAGATATTATGTTGATCATATCAAACCGTGGGTTCTGGTATATTGCCATCTTATGTGTATTGTTCTATTCTGCGGTGTTCCCGTTCTTGTTCTACGCTACCGATCTGATGATCAATAAGTACAATGTGAACCCATACCTTGCTGGTCTTATCCCTGGTTTACTACCATTAGGTACAATGGTCTTAACCCCTGTTTTTGGTAGTATTTATGATAAATTTGGAAAAGGGGCAACCATCATGATACTCGGATCATTGATCTTGATATTTGTTCACGGAGTCCTGGCGATCCCAACACTTACTTTATGGTGGGTTGCGGCAGTGATGGTTATAATATTAGGGGTAGGGTTTTCTTTGGTGCCATCTGCCATGTGGCCATCTGTTCCAAAGATTATTCCTGAAAAACAGTTGGGAACAGCCTATGCTGTTATTTTCTGGATTCAGAATGTTGGACTTTTGTTTATTCCCCTGATTCTCGGACTTGTATTAAATGCCACAAATCCTGATGTATCTCCCAATAAAATTATTGTTAAAGGAGCTATTGAAAGGGCATTCACAGAAACTTTGTCCGAAAATGCTTATACTGAGACTGAAATCCGGCTAGCTGTTGAAAAGGCTACTGGTGTGGCTGTCGACTCAATAGTACAATATACTACTTATATACCGGTCTCTATTGAACAAGTGGATACTGGCTATGTGAGAAATGAAATATATATGGGCATCACAGGGAATATTGATGATCTTGATTTTACAGGAGATAGAGATGCTGCAATGGACGCGGTTATTTCTGCAGGTCAAGAAAGTGCCTATTTGACTATTGAAAAAGAGAAATTGAATCTTAGGTATGACTATTCTTATGATATGCTGATATTCCTCGGATTATCTGCTTTGTCATTGCTTTTTGCCGTACTTCTTAGAGTAGAAGACCGCAAAAAGGGATATGGCCTTGAGCAACCGAATATAAAAAAATAAGGATTAATCCTCAGGGTAAAAGGCCATTTCCTGTAAATCGGGAAATGGCCTTTGCTTCCCTCAGGGAGATAGTAAACTTTTAAAAATACAGTTATGAGTGATGAAATAAGAAATCTGGAACCCAAAACATTGTGGGAAAACTTTTATAAACTCACACAGGTACCCAGGCCTTCTAAGCATGAAGATGCCATACAGGCATTTATGATGAAATTTGGCAAAGACCTTGGCTTCGAAACTTTCAAGGATGAAGTTAACAATATAATTATTAAAAAACCCGCCACTCCAGGAATGGAAGGCCGCAAAGGAGTGATCCTGCAGGCCCACCTGGATATGGTTCCACAAAAGAACAGTGGAACCAACCATAATTTTGAGACTGATCCCATCGATACATATATTGATGGCGATTGGGTAAAAGCCAGGGGAACAACCCTTGGATCCGATAATGGTATTGGTGCAGCTGCAGCGATGTCTGTTTTGCAGGATACTAAAATGGCCCATGGTCCAATCGAAGCCCTATTTACTTCTGATGAAGAAACGGGTATGACGGGTGCAAACGGCCTGAAACCGGGCTTACTCGATGGAGATATCCTTATGAATCTTGACTCTGAAGACGAAGGCGAGCTTTATATTGGTTGTGCCGGAGGGGTGGATACCGTTGGTGTATTTAACTATACTGAAGACGCAGTAATTAAAAATGCAGTTGCTTATAAAATCAGCATAACTGGCCTTAAGGGAGGACACTCTGGCCTTGACATCGGACTCGGACGCGGAAACGCCAATAAAATTATGAATGGTTTACTTATGGAAGCCGCTGATAAATTTGGTCTTAGGTTAGCTGATATCAATGGCGGGAGCCTCAGAAATGCCATCCCACGTGAATCTTTCGCAGTGGTTGTTGTTCCTGAGTCATTTAAGGATGAATTTCTTGGATTTTCCTCTGCATATGCCATCGTTCAGCAAGATGAATTTAGTGAAGCTGATCCCGGCTTGCAGATTGATGTGGAAGAAACAGATATGCCCGGCAGTATTATTGATGAAGCTACATGCAAAGGCTTATACCAGGCTGTTGATAATTGTCCCAATGGTGTGGTCGCCATGGATAAGAATATGCCGAATGTGGTTGAAACATCTACAAACCTTGCCGTTATCAAATCAGAAAACGGAAAGATCGAAATGGCCAGTCTGCAAAGAAGCGCTGTAGATTCTGAAAAAACTGCAATAGCCAAAGCTATTTATGATGTTTTTACTGAAGCGGGTGCCAAAGCTAAGAACTCTGGCGAATATCCGGGTTGGAAACCCAATGTAGATTCTCCCATCCTGAAGGAAATGAAGGTAGTTTATAACAATAAATTTGGGAAAGTCCCTGAAGTAAAAGTAATCCATGCAGGACTCGAATGCGGGATTCTGGGATCCGCTTATCCTCATTGGGATATGATCTCTTTTGGCCCCACCATCAGAAATCCTCACTCACCGGATGAGATGGTAAACATTCCTACTGTAGGTATGTTCTGGGATTATTTGATAGAGACTCTGAAAAATATTCCTGCTAAATAATTTGTTTGTAAAAAAATAATTTCTATTTTTGCACTCCCAAAATTGAGCATAAAATGAAAAGAACATTTCAACCATCGAATAGAAAACGTAAGAACAAACACGGATTCAGAAAAAGAATGTCAACTGTCAATGGACAAAAAGTGATCAAAGCGCGCAGAGCAAAAGGCAGAAAGAAATTGACCGTTTCTGATGAGATGAGATAATCTACTGAAGCCCCTTCGAATTTTTCGAAGGGGCTTTTTTATTCTCTGAATGCTTCTTTTTTCCCTCTTTTAGCATTTATTAATATACTCATACCCCATAAATTAATAATTTAGCATTTTAAAATACCCGTAAAGCGGGATGGTAATGCTATGGAATCATTTTTAAACTTTGTACTGATATTGGTCCTGATATGGTTGGGACTTTCCCTTTTTATCAGGTATATTTTTCCACGATTGCTTCTGTTCTATATAAAAAGGAAACAGAAGAAAATGATGGAACAAATGGGCATGGACCCGAACAACCTTAATAAGCCTCCTAATAAGAAAAAAAACAAGGAAGGGGAGGTGAGCATCGATAAAACACCAAAAAAAGATAGAAAAGGCTCGATGGATAACATGGGTGAATATGTGGATTTTGAGGAAATAGAGGATTAAGAAACAGGCCATTTATTTAATACCTGGCAATTTTACAGTTTGATAATTTAACGAAATAATCATTTGAATAATGGAAAAATTCAATTACAAAAAATTCATTCCTTACATTGTGGCGATCATCGCATTTGTGCTTATCAGCCTGATCTATTTTACTCCGGCATTAGAAGGGAAGAAGCTGAAGCAAGGCGACATCGACCGTTTTAAAGGAATGTCGAAAGAGATTACCGACTTCAGGCATACAACAGGGGAACAAACTTTATGGACCAATAATATGTTCTCGGGTATGCCAGCTTATTTTATCTCGGTTCAGTTTGAAGGGAATCTCTTCAAAAAGGTGAATAAAGCCCTCCAATTGGGCTTGCCTCATCCTGCAAATCAGGTATTTGTGTATTTCCTTGGATTTTTTATTCTCCTCCTGGTAATGCGGGTAAAACCATGGATAGCGGCTGTGGGGGCGCTGGCTTTTGCCTTCTCTTCTTATTTCTTTATTATCATTGAGGCAGGGCATAATTCAAAAGCAGCTGCGGTTGCTTATATGGCACCGGTTGTGGCCGGAATTATTTTAACCTACAGAGGGAAATACATTGCAGGCGCATTGCTTACAGCTTTCTTTCTTGCACTTGAGATTGCTGCCAACCACCTGCAAATTACCTATTACCTTTTCTTAATCATTCTGGTTTACGGTATTTATGAATTGGTGGACACATACAGGAATAAAACATGGAAACATTTCGTAAAGGCTACGGGCTTCCTGATAGTGGCAGCCTTGCTGGCTGTCGGAACCCATGCCACAAGCCTGCTGATCTCCTCCGATCATACACAGTTTACCACACGAGGGAAATCGGAGCTCACATCCAACGAAGAAAATAAAACCTCAGGGCTCGACAGAGATTATATAACACAATGGAGCTATGGGATTCCTGAAACATTTACATTATTGGTCCCGGATTTTATGGGAGGTGCATCTTACGGAGAAGTTGGTGAAAATTCAAATATGTATGAATTGCTGATCAAATACCGCATCCCAAAGAACGATGCCAAAGCAATTGCCAGCCAGTTGCCGCTTTATTGGGGGACTCAGCCATTCACCTCCGGGCCCGTTTATGTTGGGGCCATTATCTTTTTTCTTTTCATTTTTGGATTGTTCGTGATAAAGGGGAAGCTGAAATGGTGGTTACTAACCGTGACAGTCCTCTCCATATTGCTTGCCTGGGGGCATAATTTTATGTGGTTTACAAACCTCTTCCTTGATTATTTCCCGGGCTATAATAAATTCAGGGCGGTTACCATGATATTGGTGATTGCAGAATTTTCCATTCCATTGCTGGCCATCCTGGCCTTATCAAAAGTGTTTGAGAAGGAACGTGACAATGCCTTACTGATGAAAGGATTAAAATATTCGGTAATCATTGTGGGAGGCGTTTTATTGATCCTGCTGGCTATTCCCGGTGTGCTTTTCAACTTCAGCAATGCAGGGGACATGAATTATCTCAGCAGCATGGGATATCCTGCCGAAATGCATAAGGAAGTATTGGCAGCCCTTGAGGCCGACAGGGCCAGAATACTAAGACTGGATACGTTTCGCTCATTGGCATTTATTGTGCTCAGTGCAGGATTCATATGGCTCTTTATAAAGAAAAAGATCAAAATGGCTTATGCCATTGCCGGTATTGCCATCCTGATCCTCGTTGATATGTGGGCTGTGAATAAACGATACCTTAACGATTCAAATTTCGAAAGAAGCTCTGTAGTTGATAATCCATTCAAGCCCAGTGAGGCTGACAGGCAGATCATGGCAGACAGAGAAGCCGGATACAGGGTGCTCAACCTCACCGTAAACCCATTTAGCGATGCCAGTACTTCATACTTTCATCATTCAATTGGAGGGTATCATGGAGCAAAACTTAAACGTTATCAGGAATTGATCGACTACCAGATCGAACCGGAAATGAACCGTTTATTTACCATCCTGCGTTCAGAAACTGATCCGGGCAGGATTGAATCCGTTATTCAACAGCTACCAGTCCTCAATATGCTGAATACAAAGTATTTCATTATTATGTCGAGCCAGGGACCTGTGCCTGTAAAAAATGCATATGCACCAGGGCCTGCATGGTTTGTCGGAGAGTATGAAATTGTTGAGAATGCCGATGAAGAGATTTCAAGTGTTGGAGATATTGATCCCAGAACGACATTGGTGTTGGATAAGCGATTTAAACAGCAGGTGGAAGGTAAAATATTTACCATTGATACGAATGCTTCCATCACCCTGGAAGATTATAAACCAAATCATCTTACTTATAAGAGCAATGCAGGTTCTGAGCAACTGGCAGTATTCTCTGAAGTTTACTATCCGAATGGCTGGACTGCCTACATAGATGGTGAAGCGGTATCTCACTTCAGGGCAAACTGGATACTCAGGGCTATGCTTGTCCCGGCGGGAGAGCATCTTATTGAATTTAAGTTTGAACCAAAGATATACTCAACGGGCGAAACCATCAGCTATGCAAGCAGTATCTTACTGTTACTGCTTATTGTGGTATATGGTGTGGTTGAGATCAGAAAGAATATTTAATGCTTGCTCATTTCTGACATCATGAACTGTACATGGTATTGCGTATTCATAATCAATAATTCATAATTAATAATTATTTAGGTGAAAAACGTTCTCATACTCACTTACTACTGGCCACCGGCCGGAGGGCCGGGCGTGCAACGCTGGCTGAAGTTCGTGAAGTATCTTGAGGAATTTGGCTGGAAGGCCCATATCTTAACTGTTAAGGATGGAACCTACTCAGCCATAGACCATGATTTGGAAAAGGAAGTGCCTGAAAATATTCCTGTCCATAAAACTAAAACCCGCAACCCTTTTCGTTTCTATAATATGCTCAAGGGCAAGAAGGATGGGGCTGTTTCTGTTGCATTGATCAACATCAACAAGAAGTGCTCGCTGATCGACCGCCTGGCAATGCACATCCGTTCAAATTTCTTTATTCCGGATGCCCGGAAAGGATGGATACCGTTTGCTTATAAAGAGGCGTTATCAATTATTGAAGAACAGAATATCGACCTTGTCATTACTACAGGTCCCCCGCACAGTACTCATCTTACGGGTTTAAAACTGAAGAAAAAAACCGGCATTAAATGGCTGGCAGACCTGAGAGATCCCTGGACAACCGTTTATTATAATGATATGCTTCCCCGCTCTGAGAGAACACGAAGGAAGGATAAGCGTTTGGAGGATGAGGTGCTTTTGAATGCAGATGCTGTGAGTGTAGTGAGCCCTGGCATGCAAAAGGAGTTCAGCGACCGTAACATGAATGTGCATGTGGTCATGAATGGGTTTGATTTAGCCGACATGGAAGAAACGGCAGTGGAAGCATTAGCGGATACATATTTTCGACTTACATACACTGGCAATTTTAAACCCAATCAGCATATTCCCGATATCTGGGATGGAATCATTGAGATGATCAATGAAAACCCTGACTTTAGCAAGAACTTTCGCCTTCAATTTGTAGGAAATGTGGATGCTTCAGCTCCCACTTATTTTGAAGAGAGGGGATTTAAGAATAATCTTGAGCTTATTAGCTATGTACCACATGCTGAGGTCACAAGCCTGATGTCGGCATCCGACCTTCTCCTCTTTGTTGTTCCACAATCGCGAAACAATAAGCTGATAATTACCGGTAAACTATTTGAGTATCTGGCTTCCGGAACCCCTTTGTTATCCGTGGGGCCTGTAGATGGCGATGCTGCTGCGATATTGACCGATACGAGAAGGGAAGGGATGATTGACTATCACGATAAAGAGGTATTCAAGCAAAAACTTATTCAATTTTATGGTGACTGGAAAAGCAGCGGTGGCAAGCTTAAGGATCTTGATGTCAGTATGCTTGAAAAGTATTCCCGCAGGTCCTCAGCAGCTAAGATGACTGAAATTATGAAACACATTATACAATGATCATCGACCTGAATACATTTAAAAGAGATAGTGGCTTTTATAAGCCCAAATCATTCCTGGTTACGGTAAAAAGTTTTGATCTCCAGAAGATTCGTGAACGTTACCTGAAGTCAAGGAAAAACAAAAGTGGCCGGATTGGCAGTGTTGAACGTCGGGAGATCACGCAGGGAGGATTGGTATATGTTGAGATTGAAAACGGCTATATTCGTTCCTATGAAATACTTAGTTTCCTTACTGAGCCAAGGGGTATTGATATCGCAAAGGATATGATCGCAGTATCCACTGAAAATGTTGTTCATGTTATTAAAGATGAGGGGATTGAAAGAATAGATGATCCATGGTTCTCATATATTCATACGGTAAAATTCAATCATTGCCATGCTGCCGACCGACTGTTGATATCCTCATCGGGTTATGACTGTATTTTTGAATATGACCTGGGAAATTTTCAAAAGTCATGGGAATGGTTTGCCTGGGAGAATGGGTTTGAAAAAGGCTATAATCCTGCTACAGGAAAAGATATATATTTAACAAGGGGTAGTGAAGAAGCCAGCTATTACAGGGTAACGGGAAAGGATCACTTATATATTGATGATCCTGCCAATCAAAGCTTGCCAACAGCGCAACGCGCGGCCTTTATCAATTCCGTTGTTTATGATTGCAATGAAAAAGGAAAATTACTGGCTACTTTTTTTCATGAAGGTGCTGTATACAGGATTAATATGGCTGATGGAAGTTGCGAGAAAATACTGGAAGGTATGAAAAGCCCACATGGAGGGCGGAATTACGGCAATCGGTATATGGCAACAAGCACGGCGACCGGGGAATTGGTTTTTAGTGATGGAAAAAAGATATCATTTGCTGCTTTGCCAGGAAAGCCCGATGAATTGGGAGACCTGGAGTGGTTGCAAAATTCAGCCCTATTCGATGATTGCATCATCACCATTGATGCCAATCGAAACAGCTTTGTTTTGTTGAACCCCGACAAAATGAAATATGATTTGATCCCTTTCGATCATAACTGGGCTATACAGGACATTGCCGAAATCCCTGATGACAGGACGAAGGAATTGGTAAAAAAGATAAAGGAAATATTATAGTACCCAGCGGATCAATTCAAAAGCCTCAGCAAATTCGTTCCCAATCTGCATTCCACGAACGCGGGCAAGACCTTCAAAAAAGGCTTCAGATTTATATGCCCTGACCTCCTGTGACTTATATTTACAGATAGCATCCCATTTCACTTTCAGGTCTTCTTTGCTGAGCCTGACATGAAAATTTGAAGTAAACTGCAGGTTGTTCCAGGGAAGTTCGTAACCCAGTATGCTGCAATGTTTGAATGCCCTCAGCCCTTCTTCATATACTACTCTATGATCTTGATGGATATCGTTGGAGTTGGGCATCACTATGAGCTCGGGTTGTATGCTTTTGCGAAGCTTAACCATCTCTTCGAGAATGTCCTGCCTTTTTTCTGTAAAGCGCCTGACCGGAAAGTCAAAAGTGTACGTATTGCTTTCTTTTATTCCCAGGATTTTGGCGGAAGCCTTGAGCTCCGTATAGAGGGTGTCTGCAGGAAATCCTTCAGGGAGGGAGATATTGCAGGATGAAAAGGCAATGTAAAATAGCTCATTATCTCTGCTCCATTGGGCAATGCTGCCTCCACATGCGTATTCCGGGTCGTCAGGATGTGGTGCAAGAAGGAGAATTTTTTTCCCTTTAATCATAAAGTCGTGGTTTATTTGCAAATATAATAATCAACTATAAAATTAGCATATTATTGCTGTCGTGCCATTTCCAGGATGTTGCCAACAAATGAAGAAATATCATAATTATTTATAAAGATCTTGTTTAGTTCAAAGATCAGAGGGAATTCTTTTTTATCGGGTTCTCCAAGAATATCTTCACAAAAAGTATTTACGGCCATTTTACCTTCAAGCACTACTTTATTGGAAATGTCCTTTGTGAAAAACCCTTTGCCAATTAACAATCCAAGGGTTCGGTTTCTGCTAAGATCGTTTAATGCGGTGAGGCCAAAATCGCCATAACCGCTGTAACAGAACATGGATGCTTCTTTTCCACCTAATTTGAGCATAATCCTGCGCATCTCATCAAATGCTTTGGTCAGTATGAGAAAGCGGAGGTTGGGTGAGTCGTAATGGGCATCAACAATACCGATGATGATTGCATAGATATTCTTGAGTATGCTCAGGTATTCTACCCCTTCAACATCGTTTGTATGATCGAGAAAGATTGGTGTTCCTTCAAATATCTTTTTTATCTTTTCAAACAATCTTTCATCATTTGCGGCAAAGGTCATGGCCGTAGGCGATGCATTCATGATTTCCCTGGCAAATGTGGGCCCTTTCATGGTGCATACAGGATTTGGAAGCATTTTTTCTAAACAGGAGGTGATTGTCATCTCCCCACATCCAAAACCCTTGGCCAGGTTGACCAACACAGCATCGTTTTTGATATGTTCTTTATTTTGCAGAACAAAGTCAACCGTAATAATTGAAGGGATTGCCAGAAAAAGGAAATCAGCCTTTCTCAATTCTTTTACATCCATAGTGGCTGTAAGCTTTTCGCTCAATGGGGCATTGGGAAAATAATCCAGGTTTGTATGCCGCTCATTGATGGCTTTTGCTACCTGTTGCTCGATGGTAAAGAGGCTTATCTGATGTCCTGCCCGGGCAAGGGTATTTCCAATGGCAGTTCCAATGGACCCGGCTCCGGCAATTTGTATGTTTGGTTGAGATACCTTCAAAATTAGCTTTTTAGTGCATTAGTTAAGCGCAAATATAATGAAAATGATGAAGAGGCTTGTTTGCATTACTTTCGAATACGAATCTTCCTGATAATGGTACCCAGATTCTCATTCAGATCGGGAGATATCCTGAGGGCAATCACAGGAGTGACATACAAAATTGAGATCAGGCTGCTTCTAATTGCAATATCTAGAATAAAGTTGTCTAGAGCCGGCATCAGGGTACTTAAATAGTAAGCTGTGAATGCGATAAGAACTAAAAGGATGTATCTGTAATTGAATATTTCAATACCATGCTTGGCATAGATATGCAGGTAAATGATCAGGTTGAAAATAAATTTTGAAAGCAGTGTTGCAAAGGCAGCACCCAAGATGCCAAATGCAGGAATAAACAGATAATTTAGCAGAATGAGTGAAGCTATGTAAAACAGGAGATAGAGGGAGAAGTTACGGTAGTACTTTGAGTTAAATACAATCTGCTTGCCAACTCCATTCGCCAGGTCAATAATATTTGCCAATCCGATAATAAGGATTACGTATTTCCCGGGTAGGTATTCATCCTTAATGAGATGAAAAACATTGTCGATATTTCCCCAGATACCAATAAGTATCAGGAGCCCGATTACGACGAGTGTCAAACTGCTTTTCTGATAAATGTCACGAATTACTTTCAAGTCATTGCTCTTCCAGGCATCCGATACCACCACCGAACTGATCTTGATCATCGGCCGCGCCGGAATGACGATCAGGGCACCGAAGAAAAAAGTAATTGAATAAATACCCGTAGCAGAGAGGCCTACGAAAGTGCTGATCATAATAATATCGATATTCAATGCCAGCACACCTGAGAAACTGTTCATAAATCCAAAGATTGCCACACTGAAAAATTCTTTCAGGAATTTCTTTTTGAAAAGTGTAGCCGAAGGGATGATGAAAAACAATTTATCTCTGAGGATGACGCCCAAAATAAAGACTGTGGGCAGGATATTGGCCAATACATAAAAAATAACCGTACTGTGGAAATCAATGAATTTGAAATAATAAGCCAGCACAACCAACAGGATCAGCACGCGCTGTACAACTTCTTTATAGAAGATCCCTTTCACCGCATTGTATAGTACCCGGTAATAGGTGTCGAATAAATTAAATAACAGGGTAAAGAGAATCAGCGGCAGCACATAATTGGCATAGGTTACAAATAATTCGGATTTATCCTGCGCATTTTCAAGGAGCAATGGCTTAAGCCCGAAGAAAAGTGCCGTTGAAATGATAACTCCGAACAAGCCTATCAATAGTGTAAATCCCAGAAAGCCTGAATGTTTATTTTCCTGATCACGGAAGAAAGGAAAAACCTTTACAGTAACAGAACTTAATCCAAGGTTTGCAAACTGGGCAAATAGAATACCGTATGAGATAAGAACCCTTAGGAGACCTACTTCAGTTGTTGAAAAAAAGTTTGGCAGTAAGAGGCCGGTAATTAAAAATCCAAGTGCAGTTCCGGTATAGGAATATGCAGCACCCTTCAGACTTTGTTTAAATATGATTCCCACCGATGAGAAAATTTATATAAATGTACTAAGATTTTTGTGCTTCAAACAAAACAAAAAGCCAATACGGCTTTTTAGGAGAAACGATCACATTAATGATATCGTGTGTGAAGGCAATTAAATTAAAACGGTATTTATAGGTAAACGGATGGACACATCGAGGACAGATGGTTTTTCTTTTATCCTTCGATATCCAATAATACGGGATCCATGATGAAGAGGGTGACAGCTTAAGTTTTGACGAAAGAATGGCAGGCTGATAATATCTTACCCTGTTGCCAAAAGTAAAGCTTTCCACTACTTTATACTCAGGGAAAAGTGATTTGCATTTTTCCAGGTTAAGGTTTCTCAAATGATTGGGCCGGTTGAAGATCAATCCACACTCAGGACATTTAATGGCCAGTTTATTTGGATTTTCATCATTTGGGACCGTGATCAGAATGTATTTTTTACTCAGTCGCTTCATCTCTGCAACAGTTCCTTTCAGTACATCATCTTCCAGATGTTCAAGCAGTTCGCTTGAGAACGCCATGTCGTAATTTCCGGACTTGGCCGGGATGCTATCGCAGGAAGCCCGGATTTTACTTGTCTCGACATAGCTCAGAGCCTTTTCACTCCTGTCGACACCTGTAATGTCGAATTTCTTAGCGAGAACATTTGTGATCACTCCGTTGCCGCAGCCTACATCAATGATGGTCTTGACATCCGAAGGGATGAGCTTCAGTATTTTTTCAATCTTGGGCTTAAGCTTTTCGGCATGCAATTCTTCCCAATTGAAATCTTCATATATTTTTATGTTATCCATGCTGAGATAAAATTTGATACATACTTAATAGTTCTTTAGAGCCCGCATCCCAATTGTATTTTTCAATAACAGCTTTTCTGCCGTTTTTACCATAGGATTCAATGTTGGGAGCGTTTATCAGTTCAAGTGCAGCATTTGCAAATGACTCTGGATCATCATGTTCATACATCAAACCACTATTGCTCTCGCTTACCAATCTTTCAAGTGAGTTGCAATTGCTTACAATAAGCGGCTTTGCAAAATACATGTACTGATACAGCTTGTTGGGGGAGGAGTGATCGGTTTGCACTGATTTAAGGTGAGGAATGAGCGCAATATCTGAATTGCTCAGCAGTTCCATGGTTTCTTTGAAGGGCTTCTGTCCGTAGAAAGTTATATGTTCATCGATCTCTAAATCAAAAACCAATTGCTTTAATTGTGGTAAATAGCTGCCACTACCCACAATCCACAGATATACCTCTTTTTTATTGGAAAGGATTTCTTTTAAGCCTTCAATAACCACCTGCAATCCCCTGTGGAAGGTGAGGCCACCAGCATAAAAAAGGATCGTCTTTTCAGGAGTTGTTGTGCTATGCAATTCAAAAGTGTTATTGAGATTATAATGATTACTTAAAACAAAAACTTTAGATTCATCTGTACCCAATTTGCAGATACGTTCTTTCATTTCTTCAACCACCGTAATAACACCGTCGGCCTTTGAAGTAAACTCCTTTTCATATCTTTCCCATTGAGAATTGCTTGAAAGCAGCTTACCTAAAAATGTATTGGCATGAGAAGATGTTTCCAAAAGAGCAGGCCAGTTCTCATGCAGGTCGAGGACGAAATTCATCTTGTACTTCCTGGCAATACTATATCCAACCTTTGCCAGTGGCAGATCATGAATATGGATAGCATCAAAACTTTTTAGCTCACATATTTCTCTCAGAAACCTTTTCCAGAAATTGAAATAGAATGGGAACTTTAGTGCTCCAACACTTGATTTATATGTAAATTTTGAGATGGACCTTCGGTAAACCTGAAGCTTTCCAATTTGTGCTTTCGATGCTCTGCCTTTCAGGGTATAACAGGCAAGATGTACTTCATGTCCGGCATTTTGAAGTACATCAATTTCATTCTCCACCCTGATGTCGGGAGGGAATTCCCTGTCTAAAACCATTAGAATTTTCATGATGATGCTAAAGTAAATAATTTAATATATAAACAACCAATCTTATTGTTTTCTTGTCTGTGTTTATGTACATTTGAGTATTCATGGATAAAGCAATGTTAAGACCGATCTTGCTGGCATGTATCTTATTATTGATAAGCGGTAAGTACGGACAAACTCAAAACAATGCCAATATCTGGTATTTTGGAGAATATGCCGGTATTGATTTTAACAGCGGTTCGGCTGTTGCATTGACAAACTCTGCCATGTTTCAGCATGAGGGTTGTGCCACTATTTCAGATAACTTCGGCAATCTTTTGTTTTATACGGATGGCATGACCATTTGGAATGCCAATCATAGCATTATGCCAAATGGTACCGGACTACTGGGGGATGTTTCTGCAGCACAATCTGGAATCATAGTCCCCAAACCCGGCGATCCAAATATTTATTATGTTTTTACGGTGCCTGCCGAAATAGGCACAACCGGCCTCAGGTATTCTGAAGTGGATATGACTTTGCAGGGAGGCCTGGGGGATGTTACAGCGGTGAAAAATGTTTTTCTCGTTTCCCCTACAGAAGAGAAAGTAACGGCTGTCAGGCATTCAAATAATTATGACGTTTGGGTAATTACCCATCTATGGGACTCTGACGAATTTTATGCTTACCTGGTGACTTCCTCAGGAGTGAGCACGACACCGGTAATAACGGGAACAGGAACTTTTCATACGGGGGTTCAGGGGTTAACCCATTCATGTATGAAGTTTTCTCCTGACGGAACGAAACTAGCGGTTGTAACAAGACACATCAATACATTCGAACTCTTTGATTTCGATGCCTCATCAGGCAGCGTTTCAAACCCGGTTCCTTATGCTCAATTGTATAATAGTGGATATGGGATCGAATTCTCACCTGATGGATCGTTGATCTACATGAGTAAATACGGCGGAGGATCGGAAGTTTACCAGTTCCCTGTAGTAACAACACCACCGGGTCCTGCTGGTACATTGGTCGGAACGGTTAACAATACCCATGTAGGCTGTATCCAACTTGCACCGGATGGGGTAATTTATGTGGCTTCTCTCAATAATACAAGTTCGGTAAGCGATCCTTATCTGGGGGTTATAGAGTTTCCTAATACTCCGGGAGTGGGATGTAATTATATCGATGAAGGTTTTTTCCTGGCTGGAAAAGGTTCTCGCTTTGGCCTCCCAACCTTTATTCAAAGTTATTTGTACGGACAGGTTTCTGCCGATGATGTTTGTGATGGAGATTCGGTGCATTTCTTCCTGAACTATTCGGGTATTATTGATTCTGTTCGTTGGGACTTTGGTGATCCTGCCTCAGGTGCTAATAATACTTCAGCATTAGAAGATCCGGCTCATCTATATTCATCCACCGGGCTTCATAATTATAATGTGATCGTTTATAACTCCATTGTGAATGATACCATCTATGGCTCAGTGGAGGTATTTCCTAATCCGGTTGTTGATCTGGGGAATGATACAACGATATGTGCAGGGGCTGGAAGCAATGCTTTTTTTGATGCAGGGCCGGGATTCAGCAGCTATTTTTGGAGTACCGGCGCAATCTCTCAATCGATTTCACCAAACACTCAGGGATGGTATTGGGTACGTGTAACCTCCGGAATATGTGTTGATGTGGATTCAGTGTATCTGTCGGTAATCTTCAGTGCCACAGCCAATGCCGGCTCTGATGAATCTGTCTGCCAGGGTGGTACATGGAATTTTAATAACTCTGCCATCCTGCCAACTGCGGCCACTTACGATTCCTTAAGATGGAGTGGGGGCCTGGGTTCTTTCGATGATCCGACGCTTCTTCGTCCTGTTTACACGCCCCATCCGTCAGAGATAGGAGTTGTATCGCTAACCCTTACCGCATTTGGGACACCCCCATGTGGAAATGGAACTGACAATATGATTCTGACCATTAACGAGAATCCAAGCTGCGATTTTACCATGAGCCCCCTGGATACGGTTTGCATCAATGAACAGGTTCAATTCAATGGAACTGCCACTTCAGGGATCATTGCCTGGAGTTGGAATTTTGGAGATGGGGGTACTTCTGTAATGCAGAATCCTACCCACGTTTATATCAATCCGGGCATATACAATATCAGATTGGTGGTCACAAGCACTGATCTTTGTACCGATACGGTTTATCATCAAAAAATCATTGTTGATCCAATAATAGATTTTACAGTCTCCCCGGAACCAACATGTGAAAATGATACAACTTTCTTTTCTGCGAGCGGTAATTACGGATTTTCATCCTGGGAATGGGATTTTGGAGATGGGAACACGGCAACGGGTAAAAATGTATGGCATACTTATACCACACCGGGCCTCTATAATGTAAGCCTTGATTATTGTGGAAAGATCGTTATTCATCAACATGAAGTTCTTGAGCCTCCTTTTGCCTATGCCGGTTCGGATGAAAGTATTTGTGAACATTATCCTTTTGATTTTTCTACCGCTTCAAGTCCGGCATTCATTGTCAATAATATTGGTTTGCAATGGTTTGGAGGTCTTGGGACTTTTGATGACCCCACCATTGAACATCCTGTTTATACTCCTGCACCAGGTGAATTTGGAATAATTGATTTTATGGTGGTAGCCTATGGATTGCCACAATGCAGCAATGATACTTCCTATATGCAGCTTACCATCCTGGATGGGCCGGAAGCAAACTTTACATTCACACCCTTTGATTCGATCTGTGAACATGAAACAATTGCCTTCAGCGGCTCATCTACCACCAATATCATCAACTGGCAATGGGCCTTCGGAGATGGAGACTTTGCAAGTGGTCAGAATGTGACGCATACATATGTTAGTGCCGGAAATTATAACGTTCGCCTGGTGGTTAGAAATGATAATAGTTGCACGGATACCGTGCAATATACCGTACTGGTAAATGCACTCCCCCAGGCAGACTTTAGTGTGCTTCCGACCAACAATGTTTGCCGTACATCAGAACAAATTTTTAACGCATCATCAACCACTAACGTAGTTGATTGGTACTGGGATTTCGGTGACGGCAATACAGCCAACACACAAAATACAACACATACCTATACTGCAGCCGGGACCTACAATGTATCCTTGTATGTATACAATGAGAATAGCTGTCGCGATACCATGGTTCAGCAGGTCACCATCTTTGAACTGCCTACCTGCGATTTTACCATCTCTCCCAATGATACTTCATGTATCAATGAGTTTGTAAGCTTTGCCGGTAGCGGTACACCCGATATTGTTAGCTGGGATTGGGACTTTGGCGATGGAACCACCGGAAACGGCCAGGTGATTTCACATGCCTATACAAATCCAGGTTTATATAATATTACTTTAATTGCTACCAATGCCAATACATGTCAGGATACCATTGTTCATCAGCGAGTGCTTGTTGAACCTCTCATAGATTTTACAATGAGCCCTTCACCAAGCTGTGAAGGATACCTGGTGGACTTCATCGGCATTGGAAATTTTGCTTTTACCGATTATCTATGGGATTTTGGAGATGGAAATACGGCCATTGGCAAGAATGCCAGCCATATCTTTACGACACCTAATACCTATACCGTTACGCTCTCTTTTTGCTCTTCTCAGGTGCAGTATGATATTCTGGTCAATCCAATACCCCAAGCTTTTGCCGGGCAGGATACGCTCTCTTGCGAGGATGTCCCATTTGATCTGTCAAGCATGCCATTGCCTCCATCTGCATCCAATTATAGTTCAGTTTTATGGTATGGCGGATTGGGTACATTTAATGATCCTACACTTGTTGGTCCTGTCTATACACCGGAGGACAATGAATTTGGATTTGTAACCCTCTCCATGGTGGCTTACGGTATTGCACCATGTTATAATGATACTTCCTCAATGGTAATTGAGGTGATCCCCGGAGCATATGCATATGCCGGATCGGATGAGGATCATTGTCAGGATGAACCTTACGATTTTGCTACTGCTTCCTCACCTCCCCAGGCATGGAATGAGATTTTCAGAATGTGGTCAGGCGGAGCAGGTTTCTTTGTAGACCCTACCGCTGAAGTTCCGGTCTATATTCCTGCCCCTGGGGAAGTCGGCCCGATCAATTTCACCTTTATAGCATCCAATGTCCTGAACTGCGATTCCATCGACTTTGTGACCCTTACCATTCACCCGACCTATAACGAAACACAGTTTTTTGAGATATGTTTTGGCGATTCAATCCAATTGCCCGGAGGGACCTGGGTGTCAACCCCCGGTGTTTACTCAGATACTTTAATGTCAATATGGAATTGTGATAGTGTGATGGGGACTACGGTGTCGGTATTACCTCAGATTGATGCGGATTTTGCAATAAATCCTAATGATTCAACCTGTGAGGGGGAAAGTGTTGGATTCACAAAAACGGGAAGTGCAAATCTTGTAAACTGGACATGGGATTTTGGTGATGGTACGACAAGCAGCAGTGCTGATCCCTTTCACACTTATGATGTTGCAGGTATTTACACGGTAACTTTTTCATATACCGATGATATGGGATGCTCTGATGAGATCTCTCATGATGTATCTGTATTTGAACATCCTGCGGTGGATTTCAGCACAAGTGTGACCTCAGCCTGCATTGATGCAGAATTTATTTTCTACGGCACGAGCCCGGACAATATAATCACTTGGGATTGGGATTTTGGTGACGGATCTACCGCAAGCGGCCAGAATGTAAGCCATGTTTATACTGACTATGGTGCCATGATGGTCACGCTGACGGTAACAGCAAGTAATCTCTGTGAAACTGCAGTCAGTAAGGTGATATTTGTTGCTGAACCTCCTCAGGCTGACTTTACCTATAATATTTATAACTGTGATACAATTCAATTTACAGACCTCTCAACTGCACCACAAAATTATTTTCTGGTAGAATGGTTATGGGTCTTTGGCGATGGTGACAGTTCAGATATTCAGCATCCATTGCATTCATACGAAAATGGAGGTATTTATAATGTTAGCCTAATTGTTTGGGCTGACTCCATGGGCATGATTTGTTCCGATACTCTGAGCATGCCCGTTCAGGTGCTCAACCGCCCGACCGTGTATTTCACCTGGTCGCCGGAG
>CAZASJ010000056.1:0-1744 GCA_964487735.1 uncultured Bacteroidales bacterium
CGGCAATTTTGCCATGAACCTCAGCTACGACCGAACTTACCAGTTTGCACACCTTATAAGTCCCCTGGGTTTTAATATCCCTGCCGACCTGTGGGTGCCTGCAGGAGCAGACAGTCCCCCGCAGCTTTGCGACCAGTATGCCCTGAATTTTCATTACAATTTCGGAATCCTGAAAGCTGAAACAGGGGTTTTTTACAAGGATATGGAAGGGCTCAGTGACCTGAAAACAGGATCAGCTTTGGTCTCTTTTTCACCTGTGGATGCCCTGGTATATGGTATAGGAAGCGCTTATGGCTTTGAAACAGGATGGCATTTGGAACTTGATTTTCTGGAAGCAAATCTCTATTACACCTAAGCACATAGTGCCAGGATCTTCGAAGAAATTAATGAAGGCTCCCCCTTTTCGCCCCCCTACGATCTGCCCCACCAGGTCGATGTGAATCTTAAAGGAGAGATCAATCCTGCGTGGACCTGGAATATAAGCTGGTATTGGGCCAGCGGTTCGGTAACAAGCATGCCAACATCTTATACATTTCTAACACATGGTTCCGAAAATTTACCCTATCCCATTTATACAGAAAGATATAACTTCCGAATGCCGGCTTCCCACAGAATGGATATTTCTCTGCTGCATAAAAGCGTATATCCCTGGGGTAGCAGCCAACTTTCATTTGGCATCTATAATCTATATCACCAGAGCAATCCATTCTACCTCTATTTCACAATTGATGAACTGCCTGATGAAAGCCTGGAAGTTACACCCCGCATGATGTCGATCTTCCCCTTTACGCCCTTTATCTGCTTAAAAATACAATGGTAATGACCCATTACAAATCTTCTATATTACTGCTCTTCATCTTTCTTCTGAGCCATGCATGTGAGCTTAGCAATGAGATAGACATAGAACTGCCTGCCGGAGAATCCTTCCCCCTGGTGGAAGCCTACCTGGTGGAGGGGGAACCCATGCAAATACTCGCAATTAAAAGCAATACACTCCAGGAGCCAGTACGCATAAATATGTTGTGGAATGCTTCGGTATATATTATCGGGGCGACTGACAGTCTGAAATTGAAAAACCTTATAAAAGTGGACAGGAACAGTGGTTATCTTTATAATTATCTGCACGACACCCTTGTTAATGGGAGGGTTGAAGAATTTTGCCTTCATATTGAAAGTGATGAATTCAGCCCCATTAGTGGAACATGCAGACCCGTTGGCAATGTAAGCATTGAACAGATAGCCCTGAATGAATCCATGAAACTGGACATCGTCACCAGAAATCTGCACACTCCCGACTGTAATTACTACCAGTTGAGATGCCTTGAATACTCGGAAGGGGAACTTAGCGGTATTCAGCAGTTTGAAATTGATCACCATGAAAAACCTGAGGGACCTGTGGAAATTAGTTACCCGCTGCAATTTGGCTCCTTTGACTCGATAAGGGTCGATTTATACCGACTCGATGCCCAGGCATATACTTACCACAGGAGCATTAGCAATGCGCTGAATGCCAACAGTGACCCATTTACAACGCCTTCTCCTTTTTCAGGAAATCTAAGCAATGCCCGGGGCATTTTTACCTGCATGAGTCGCGACAGCCATACCTTCTGTTTCTAAACCCCGTCAGAATCTAAACTCTCAGGATTTCAAAAGCCTGGACAAGGCTGTATAAACGTTTTCTTGCTTCTGTTGCAGTGAGGGTGGTCATTTTATAAACCTCCTTTACGTACGCCATACCGTACGT
>CAZASJ010000056.1:1754-19699 GCA_964487735.1 uncultured Bacteroidales bacterium
TCTAAACCCCGTCAGAATCTAAACTCTCAGGATTTCAAAAGCCTGGAAATTGACTTCCCGCCTAGGAGCAGGCTAAATACGAACCCGGCTGCAAAACAGGAGATCACTCCGGTTGCTGAGTACATGAGCAAATGAACAGGCTGATGGACTGCAACCAGTACCTGTACTAAAATACTGATTGCGATCCCGCATATGACACCGGCCGAATTCGCTCTTTTTGTAAGGACTCCCAATAAAAACACTCCTCCAAGGCTACCGATAATCAGTCCCAGGACTTTCTGGAATTCATCCCAGAGTGACTGAACATCCATGGTGGCCATTAGAAACCCGAACATAATCCCCGAGATTCCGATGATGAGTGTGGCTCTCCTGGCCAGCTTCAACGGTTTCAGGTTCTTGCTCCAGCCAAATCGAAAATGAATATCGGTTGAATAAGCAGTAGCAGCTGAATTCATGCTACTACTAAGGCTACTCATGGCTGCCGCAAAAATCCCGGCTATCAATAATCCTGAGACACCTGCAGGGAGCCGTGAGGCGATATACCATGGGAAAATCGCATCATTATTTTGAAAAGCAGGATTCAATTCTTCCGGATAGGTTTTATAGAATACAAAAAGAGCTGTCCCGACAAAGAAGAAAATAAATGTGGCCGGTATAGCCAGAACAGCATTTGTCCAAACACTCTGGTTGGCCTCTTTCCTTGATTTTGTAGTCAGGTAACGTTGTACCATGGTCTGATCAGTACCATAGGTGGTAAGGTTCGAAAAAAAGCCTCCCAGCAACATCACCCATACGGTTGGCCTTTTAAATGAAAGAGTCAGGTCAAAGGCATGAAATTTATGATTATCTGAAGCGATGTCAAGAATGGTGGAGAATCCCCCATCGATATTTAACACTATCAATGTAAGTGATAAAATGGCCCCACCTAGCAAAACAATAACCTGCATCACATCGGTCCATATGACTGCCTCTATTCCTCCCATCATGGTATAAATAAGACTAATAAATCCCATAAGCCCAATGCAAATGAAGATATCGATCCCTGTTGCCACATTTAAAGCAATGGAAGGGAGAAAAAGTACGACACCCATTCTGCCTACCTGGAAAAGAATAAAGGAAAACGTTCCCAAAAGACGGACCGCAAGGTTAAAGCGTTTCTCCAGGTATTCATAGGCCGTAGTAACATTCATCCTGCGATAGAAGGGAATAAAAAGTAATATAATCAGAGGAGCAACCAATAAAATGGTCATATTCAGCATGAAATAGGACCAGTCGGTTGCGAAAGTTTTTGCAGGAATAGCCATAAAAGTAATCGCACTCAAGCCTGTTCCAAAAATGCTTAGTCCTGCCGCCCACCAGGGAACACGTCCTCCTCCTTTGAAATAGTCATTGGTATCTTTCTGCCTTTTGGAGAAAAAATAACCCATCCAGGCCAAGACCATGAAATAAATCACAATCACTAAAATATCAAACCAGCCCAGTTGCTTACTATTGGACTGAAAATCAATTCTCAGAATATCGGGTGTTCGTACACCCGGACGGATTTCCCCCGAGGAAATTATATATGACTGATCCCATGCAATTGCTGTAGTGGTAAGCTGTCCTGTTCCAGGCAAGGTGTCAAGAACGTGCAATTCAGATGTAATGGTATTAAATACCACCACCTTGTTCCCAAAACCTGGATGAAAATCTAAATGATTGAACAGCTCCGTTTCCTTCATCTTCAACTGATCCCGAAAGGGCTCTCCTTCTAAGCACCTGGAATGTAACCCGGCCAATTGCTTTTCAATTGCAATTTGCTTTTTCATCTCCGTTCCATCGGCCCCTGAAGTAAAAACAATGGAACTTGCCCCCAATGGGAAAGCCGTTCCTGCCATAAATGGGAACTCCTGACTGTGCCCATCTGAAATAAGCGACCAGCTTTCCGAAAAGGGATCATATACATGGGCATCATATAGGACCTCTACTCCTCCGTTTTCGATGGATCTCCCGGAAAAGAGGTAAAAACAATTATGAACACCATTGCTCTGGCTTACACCCGTGGCAAAGGCTCGGGATGGCCCCTCCCAGCCAGGCAACTGTTCCCACTTCCAGGCTGCAGGGTCATCCCCGCTCAGTTCCATTGAGAAAAAAACATGTTGTGAGGAACCTGTGAGCTCAGTAATTCCTCCTGCAACAAAAATTTTTCGACCTGCCAGGGCAAATGCGAAACTTGCAAGAGGAAGAGGCAATTCGGGTCCGGAGGTGATCTCCACGCTTCCTTCACCGCTGTTATATTTAATGAACCAACTCTCACTGATGCAGCTATCTGCTGAATTCCCGCCAAAACATAGCAGGCCCGAGGGAGTGGAAACAGCACCCCCGTATGCAGAGGAAAAAGGTATTCTTTCCTTCATCTTTGACCAGAAATAATCCCCCGATTCACTTTTCTTAAGGATGAAAATCTCATCATAATAGGCTTTGCTCCCCCCTTCCCAGGGTAGCATATCCGGAAAATTAGCCCCTCCTGCAAATATCAACACATCCCCATCGGTTCCTGCATAGGCTCCTGCAAGTCCAGGCTGAATAGTGAAAGAAGTATTGGGGGGTAATTGGGGAAGATTGGAGAAGGTAATATATTTATTTTCCGCAAAAGACACTGCACAAATAAAGAGCATAATAAACAGTGAGACTGCACGATCTGTTTTAGTTTTTCCCATCTATGAAGGTCTTGTTTTTCCGGTTTATAAATGTATACTCATGAGGATCAAAAAGGAAACTTTGCTTGTCCGGAACTGGTGCAGCAAAAGTATCCGGCACCCAGCTCCTGTGTGAAGCGAGAACTGCACGATACTCCTCCTCACTTGATTTATTGTCCCATTCAAAAGGATCATTTGTACAATCGTATAGTTCTTCGCTGCCATCATGATACCGGATGTAGTGCCAATCCTGGCTGCGGACAGACATATTCCCGGTTTGAATCTCGCTAATCGCGGGATATGCCCAGCTTGTATCCGGATTCTCCAACAGGGGACTCATGTCGTGTCCATCAAGACCGGGTAAATCGGGCAAGCCACAAAGTGAAAGCAAAGTAGGGAAAACATTCACCATGTCCACCGGCCTTCTGCACGTGGATCCTGGTCCTGTAGTCCCGGGCACTTTCATAATAAAAGGAATCCGGGTACACTCTTCCCAGAGCGTTTGCTTGTGCCAGTGCTGCTTTGTACCAAAATGCCAGCCGTGATCGGACCAGAAGATAATAATGGTGTTATCCCGGTAGTTATTTGTTTCCAGGGCTTTCAGAATGCTACCCACCTGCGCATCTGCAAAGCTTATGCTGGCAAGGTAGGCCTGTATGGCCTCTTTCCATTTTCCCTCTTCCCTGATCTGTTCAAAATCGCGGAAAGTAGACAATGCCAGTTTCTTCCCGGCCTCAGGTATATCATCCAGATCGTTCTCCCAAAGCAGGGGCAATACAATTTCTTCCCTGGGATAAAGATCGAAGTACTTCCCGGGAACATGCCAGGGAAGATGGGGACGATAAATACCCACAGCAAGAAAAAATGGTTTATCATGCTCCCTTTTCAGAAAATTCTCAGCAAATTCAACAGCCCTGAGGTCTCCGTATTCTTCCTCATTCTTACCAGGCAGAGGTCCCCAGTCAAGCTCAGAACGAATGGGGAAAATCCCATTCATGGGTTTCCACTCCGGGTAAGGGATGATGGGTCCGCGATATCCATATGTAACAAAATATCTTTCCGGGCTCCAGGAAGCGAAGTTCCATGGATCATCAAATTCCTGCTCCCTGTACTCATCCCAGCAGCAAGGAGGATTATTCCCCGGAGTATGATGAAAAACCTTACCTGCCCCGGCCGCTATATAACCATGCATCCTGAAATACTGCGGGAGAGGTATCTCCCCGGGACAGGCAGCCTTCCACCATTGATTATTGTTATACAATCCCGTACTTGAAGGTCGTTTCCCCAGCATTAATGCATTTCGCGACGGACAGCAAACTGTAGCTGCTGTGTGGGCATTTGTAAAAGCTTCGCCCATGGCAGCAAGCCGATCAATATTGGGTGTATATACCTCCCCCTCATATCCTCCCATATAGCCAACCCAGTCCTTCATATCGTCGGCCGAGATCAAAAGCACATTGGGATACCGGGTCCCGCTGTCGGTATGTTTCACCCTTGACCGGGTGCAATATAACAAGCCCAATAGAAAGAGAAGGATCAGGCAAATTGACAGAGCCTTTCGGATTAGTTTGCGGATCATCATCTCACTTGCTAAGGAGTTTCAAGGTCAGGCACCTGTTCTGCATTTTCATCTGGTATATATTGCTTCAGTTCTTCAATTACCTCTTTGTATTCCTCCTCATTTGCCAGGTTATACCATTCATCGGGATCATTTTGATGATCATATAACTCCTGTGTCCCATCAGCATACTGAATATAACGCCACCTTTCGCTTCGTATAGCATGATTCCCCTTCATATAAGTCATCAGGGCGGGGGGAGACTCCAGACTTGAATCCTTTAACAAAGGAACCAGGCTTATGCCATCGACCTGGTCCGGTATCTCCAACCCACATAACTCAGATAAAGTAGGATAAATGGCTGTCATATCCACCGGCTTATCAATTCTCGAACCCGGGGTGGTCAAACCGGGAGCCACAATGATGAATGGGATATGGGTCGATTTCTCCCAAAGGGCGAATTTCTCGAAATGCTCTTTTTCTCCCAGGTGAAAGCCATGATCGGACCACAATATGACAATGGTATTCTCCTTATAGGGACTATCGTTCAGAGCTTCCAGAACCTTAGCGATCATCTCATCGGCAAAACTAGCACAGGCCTGGTATGCCCGTACATAATCCCGGTAGGCATCCGGCTTTTCTTCAACTGCTTTTTCCATTCCGTCCCAGAACCATCCTGTCGACTTTACAAGCTGCAATGCACCTGCCGGCAGATCATCCATATCTTCAGAATAGCTTCGTGGAAGCTCCACAAGACTGTCGGGATAGCAGTCGAAAAACTCCTTTGGTGCAAAAAACGGGGAATGCGGTTTATAAATACCCACATTCAGAAAGAAGGGCCGGTCGTGCTTTTGTTCCAACTTTTGAATGGCATACTCAGCACTCCGGTAATCAGCCGTAAGAACAATAGTATCCGGCCAGACTCCCCAATCCGTGTTCCTTGATCCATACCATTCCAAACCGTTGAGTTTCTGGTCGGGATAAGGTTCATTAATCGACATCATCAGATATTCATTAAAGGATGCATTGTCATGAAATGCCCAATCCAGGTGATGATGAAATACCTTCCCTGTACCACATACAAAGTAGCCATTATCCTTGAAGTAGCGCTGCAGTGTCTTCACTTCGGGCAGGGCATTCCTCCAGTCAGAACTGTTCCCGTATATCCCTGTTTTATGAGGCCTTGTTCCTGTCCACACCGAGGCCCTGGACGGATTACATGCCGGTGAAGAACAATAAGCCCTCGAAAAGAAAGTCCCCCGTTCTGCCAGTTTTTCAATACAGGGAGTTTGAATGGGATTGTCAGGATCAAACAGGCTGATCCAGTCGTTCATATCATCAATGGTAATCAAGAGTACATTGGGCCTGCCCAGGTTTTCACTAAAATCCAGTCCTGGATTCATGAATTCCCTGTAAGGAACTTCGGTCCTGGGCTTTTCCATGGTACCGTGCGTGGATATCACCTCAAAAAGCTGACGGGCCTTCAGAGGATCAATTAAAGGATCAGAGGTGGAAACCTGCCAGTTTACAAGCTCAGTCTTTAATTGCTCCAGGATGTTCGCATATGCCCTGTCACCAGCCAGGTTACGCATTTCATAGGGGTCCTTCCTGAGATCATACAACTCGTATTCCGGCGGATTTTTCATGATCCCATACGCCTTTACAACCTGCCTGTCCACACCATCTAACAACTCATTTTCACTCATTTTCAAACAATGAGAAAGGGTGAAGTCAAATCCGGGGTTTTCTGTTCCTGTGAGGGGATTACAGATCAGTTTAAAACGATCACCCCTCACTGTCCGCTGTGGATAGGGATTGTGATTTGAGTGGGTATGATACTCGGTAAACAGATATTCTCTCCATGAAATATGCTCACCTTTTAACAGTGGCAGCATCGACTTTCCGGGCAGATAATCCGGAACAGGAAGTCCAGCCGCTTCAATAAATGTAGGATAAAGATCAATCGTACTTACAAGTTCCGACCACTCTGAACCGTGAACAATTTTATCACCCCAGCTAATGATCATGGGAATTCTAAGCCCGCCCTCATAACTTGTCCGTTTGCCTCTGACAAGGTCCGCCCCGTGATCACCAATATAAACAATAAGCGTGTTTTTATACTTACCGTTTTCCTTCAATACACGGATCAAATCGCCCACATAATGATCGAGTCTCATTATACAATTGTAATAACTGGCGGTAAGGGCCTTAAGCTTCTGATTATTCAACCCTGTATAGGGCAGGGCATCCACATCATCGGCCGAAAGCGGATGTGAGGGCACACCATTTACCTGATCCAGGAAAGGTGCATGTGCCTCCGGGTAGTTCACCTGGAGATAGAAAGGTTGTGTGCATTCCTCAATAAATTCTACAGCATCAAGGGCATAGTGCTCCATATTTTTCCTGGAGAAATTGCTATTCGATGTATTCAGGAGAGAGGAAACGTAATCGAAGGAAAAAGCCGATTCAGGGTTCACATGCAATTTCCCGATAATCCCTGTCCGGTACCCCGCAGCCTTGAGCGTTTCAGGAATATTGGGCGTATGCGGATTATACATACGATATTTCCATGTTGCCAGGCCAATCTGTCCATTCTGGTGAGGGTATAAACCGGTAAAAAACGAAGCACGCGATTGGGAACAGCCTGCCTGTGGCACAAAAGCCCGGGAGAATAATGCGCCTTCTTTGGCCAGTTGATCCAGATTTGGAGTCTCGACCGGGGCCCCGTAGCAACCCAGCTCGGGTCCGTTATCCTCCGAAATGATGAAGAGGATGTTGGGCCGTTCCATGCCCTGTGAAAATACATGCAGGACAGGCAAACAAAGCGAGACAAATAATAAAAAAACGGCTTTCTTCATATCCGGGTTATTTTTAATCAGGGCTGGTTCTCCTGTATAATGCTTCGATGTTTTCCAAAGGCACATCCCCCTCAATTACATGTGAAGTTGAAAAAATATATCCAGATTTGTTGCTAAAATACCGGTCAATCCTTCCAGCCTCCTCACTTACCTCCCGGGGACTGGCATTCGGAAGAAACTGCTGAGTATCAATTCCTCCATGAAGGCATATCTGCCCTCCATACTGTTTATGCAGATCAAATAGATCCATGTTGGAAGCAGAGACCTGGATCGGATCCAAAATATCAATACCCAACTCAATAAAGGAGGGTATCAGGGAAGAGACATCACCGCATGAATGAAGCATAAATTGGATGTCGTAATGATGTGCCAGATCGATAAGCTTTTTCAATCTGGGTGCCACATAGTAATCAAACATATCTGTTCCGATTAGCAGTCCGGTTTGCATGGCCACATCATCGGCCACCCTGAAAACATCTATTAATCCTCTGGCACTTTCGAACATCCGCTCAAAATAGGAAAGATAAAAACCTGTAAATTTGTCCATTATAAATTCTGCAATCTCAGGATTTACAATCAAATCCATGAGAAAGGTATCCATGCCTCTCAGGAAGGTCGGGTGTTGAAATACACTTGCTCCTGAAGCCATCAAGCACCATTGAGAATAAGGTTCAAGCTTCTCTTTGAAATCGCTGAAGTCGAACCAGTCCGGACTGGGCCAGTTATAATGCTCCAGCTCTTCAATGCAGGAGACTTTTTTCAGCTTGAAGTTACAGAACTGCTCCTCGGGCCCCCTGCGGGTCTGAACCACTTTTGTTTGCCATCCCCAGAAATTTTCTGAGATATGTCCATCAAGCACCGAGGTATAGGGCACCGGTCCGCAATACCCGGGTGCAATACAATCACGAAGATCGACCACATCTACCCGATAAAAGTGAAGCAAATCTTTATACTGCCTGCACCCCGTTTTCTTCATTAGTTTCTCACGAACAAAACGGTTGGCAGCAAAACTCCTGGGTAATCTGTCGACCTCCCTGTGCCCGATGGCATTCAGTACCCTTTGTTTTGAATTCATTTCTTCCTTTGTTAGCACGAAGAATCCGGACTTAATCGCCAGGCAAAAATTCTTCCCAGTTCTGGCCCTGAAGCAACCATGTCAGATTAAATCTGGCCATTTTTCCACCACCCTCGCTTTCATAGAAAAGATAAATCATTCCTTCGCTGGGCGTTCCATCACGTCCCGCACACATTGACGAATAGGCAAAACTACCCTCTTCCACCAGCCTTTTGACAGGCCAGGTCAGTCCGCCGTCAAAGCTGGCCCATACCGTTCCATGGGTCCTGCCTTCCTCCGATTCAATGTTGCTGAACAAAAGTATATCATGGTCCTTAAGGGGGAGCCTCACCAATCCGCCCATCAGTCCGTAATCCCTGCACTGATCCCCATCGGGCAATATTTCACTCAGCTCAAGCCCCTCCCATGTTTGCCCCCCGTCATAACTCCTGGCAATATGCCTCATACGCGGATTCAGTCCATCAGTGGATTTATGCCTGCGGGTATTATAATAAATACTTCCATCTGAAAGTTCAGCTAGGCTTGCTTCTCCGGTTCCGTTTGCCGGAAAGGGTTCGCTCGCTTGCCAGCTTACACCCCCGTCATCACTGAAGATCGCATTGGTATAATGATCATCCCAGAAGGCATGGTCATTCCCTGCTCCATAGTATCGGGTAGGCCGGATCAGTCTCCCGGCATACTTGCCCTTACTCAGGGTAATTCCATGTTCATTCATATGCATGGACGGGACATGTCCCAGACTGTTTGGGGCGACACTTACCTCCTGAGGGCTCCAGCTTCGGCCATCATCGGTACTCCTGAAAAGTGTCAGGGGAGCCACCGGGTGTGATTCTTCCACAAACAGCAGGATGTCACCGGTATTTTCATCAACTGTAGATCCTCCTCCCTGGAACCCGGGTTTTGCCACAGTGATTTCCGGTCCCCAGCCTGCACCTCCATCCGTACTTCGACGTACCCTGTAATTATCATTTCCCCATGTAGCCAAAACCGTTCCCGCAGTAGTGACAACAACATTTGGAAAGCGTTCGTTAAAAAACACTTCCTGCACCTCAAAAATCTCTTCTCCTTCTTTCCAGAAAGAATTTCCGGAATTAGAGTTACATGCCGAAATACTTAATACGGTAATAAACCCTGATAAGATTACTAAAAACTGTTTCATGCTTGTTCGTTTTATTTAATGTTTTTTTAGCAGTTCTTCCAACCGGATGCTTTCAAAGGTCATATCGGCCCGACTGCCTTCATAGAGAATCCCGATTGTTTGCTCATCAATAGAGCTAAGACAAGAGTACCCCCGGCTTTTCCCCTCATCGAGCAACATCCAGTATTCTTCCGGCCAGGTAAGCCCATCATCCATACTCACCTTGATGGTCATATGGTGCCTTCCTGTTTTTGTATTAGGATTAGAAAAGAGCAGTATGCTTTTTTCAATTCCTCCTTCATGATATACATGCTTATGAATGGAAGCCATACAGGTAGATTCTATTAAGGCTGAACGGGAAGATGGATGTTCAAGCCAGGTCGATCCCATATCGGAGGTGGTAGTCACAATCCTTCCATTGGTATTGCTCTGGTTTTGCCGGTTAGGATTATATCGCGCATTGAGCATAATACTGCCATCCGATAATTGCACAACCATATTTTCTGTAGTATTATGATAAGCAGGCTGACTTGTTTTCCATGTGTCCCCTCCATCGGTACTAAAAGTAATATTTGAAAAAGACGCTCCATTTTGATCTCGCCCCTGGGTGGGAAAAACAAGCGTTCCATCTTTAAGCGTAATGCCGTGTCCGGGAGCAGGGGCCCAAAGCCACCACTCCTGCTTTTTGCACATCCTGGTTATATTTACCGGCTCACTCCAGGTTTTGCCGTCATCCTCAGAAGAGCACACCAGGAACTGGGAAGTTTCCCTTACTCCGAATCCCGGCTGCGAACCCCTGTTGCGCCACTGGTGGTTCCAGGCATCATCCGATTCTTTTAGCCCCTCCTGCCAGACCCCATTTTCATCAATAACCCCATGCATCCAGAGTCCGGCCAGGAAAATTTTGCCTGTGCGGGTATCAGTCAGCACTGATCCATCACTGACCCCGTTAAATTTTTCGGGAAGTTTCCCCCATTCTCCCATATCCAGGCCAATTCTCATAGCCTCCCATGTCTGGCCCCTATCAGTGCTTCGGCTTAGACCGATATCAATATCCCCCTGTAAATCCCTGCTGCTAAGGCGGCGGACATCATAGATGGCCAGCAGTGAACCGTCGGTAGTTGTGCTCAGACCCGGGATCCTGTATGTATGCACCCCATCATCCTTGTGTTTCCTAACAGCCACTCCAATACGCTGTTGATAATTGGCATCCTCACCTGAAACAACAAAAAACGATTGCCCATCGAACTTTATTCCGGCACAGGAGACAGCAACTCTATGGTGCAGATCGGCGTTCTTCGCAGGTCTTACAGAAATTATAAAATAACAAGGAGAGGGCAACGTGTCAATCCTTCCCTTAAAAACAAGCTTGTTTTTAATAGCCTTTATTGTTCCAAAACGCTCATTCGTATCTGCTGAACGAAATATAGAATCCTTCCCCTGGTAGTATATGCAAGCCGAATCAAGATCGTTCAGATCATCCGATCCTGAAAAACTGAGCTCAATGGATTGAAGCGACCGAGACATTCCCTTTTCGTGCTCAACTTTTATCTGTAAAACCGGATTAATCTCATTCCGAATAAGAACAGGTACCTGGAACTGCCGGGTAGTCACTGTCATATCAGTAAGCGGTCCCTTACATGAAACTGCAAGCAGGCAGGCAAAAACCAGGATACAAAAATCCCTCACAATCAATTGTTTATACATAATATTACCTGAATGTGCACTCATTAAAAAAAGGATTGCAACCGAACGACTCCGGCTGCAATCCGTCCCTAAACTATTACTTACTCATAACCAAGCGTCTGATCAAGCAATGGATTAATATCAATAATCGACTGATGTACTGGGAAATATAGCGGATAACCATCTTTCCCACTGAGATTTGGAACCTCATCGTATATATCAATGGTGCCTCCATTATGGAAACGGATCAGGTCAAACCACCGTTTTAATTCACCATTGAGCTCACGCCAGCGCTCAATCTGTACTTCATTCTCCACACTCTGCTGATCGGTGGGACCCGTATAATCGCCAATACCCGCACGGTTCCTGGTCCTGTTCAATTCCGTAATAGCCTCATCTGTCATTCCTTTGGCAGCCAGGGCCTCAGCCTTCAACAGGACAATATCACCCAGTCTGTACATAATCAGGTCATCGTCATAGTAGCGGTCATCGTTGTCCGCCCACCATGTTCCCCTGTACTTATTAAATACGGTGATCAGCGTATCCGCTATACCTGTCGTAGTATCTGTATAAACTGCATGGATTATCGAAACATCTTCCCGTGTGTCACCCGGAGTTTGTTTAAAGAGATTCATCAACTTTACACTGGGCTGATATACGGCCCTGGCACGATTTGCCTTGGTCATGTTGAATTCCCAATAGTTATCGGCCTGAGTAATATTATCACCTCGGGTAGCAAGCCTTTGACCATATTGACCGTCTTGTTCATCCCGGTTAAAATAAATGGAGAAAATTACTTCATCATTCTTTTTGTTATCAGAACTAAAAATATCGGCAAATACCGGAAGCAGGGAAAGTTCAGCTGCCTCAACCTGGGCAATGGCACTTAACGCAGCATCAAGATCACTTGCTCCACCTGCAAGAACTTTTGCCGTCCAGAGCTTCACATCTGCCTGAAGTGCGTATACCGCAGGCTTTGAGATGCGGTTTCGGTCGGCAATTCCATCCTCGGGGAAAGAAGATAAAGCCAGCTCAATATCACTGTTTATCTGTTCAAAAACTTCTGTTACCGGACTTCTGCCCACCATCTCGAAATCGACACTCTCAACCGGATCAAGAACAATGGGTACATCTCCATAAACCCTGGCCAGGCGGAAGTACTGAAGAGCCCTCAAAGCATAGGCTTCTCCCTGTATCTGCTTTTTCCAGTCAGGATCGCTAAATTCAATGCTTTCCATTTCTTTCAGCAAGCGATTCACGTGATAGATCAGGTTGTAATCGCCCGACCATTTTGGAGCATTCGAAGCCAGCAGACTCTGGGCCCAAGCCTCAGTTGTTGGGCCAATATATCCGGGATCAAAGGTATCTGATCTATCCTCCCCGTATAAAGTAGTATTGGTGTTGTCACGCAAATTATCATATATGCCCACCAGGTATGCCTCACAGTCACCTGCCTCGTTCCAAAAAGAGGCCGATGTTATATCCGATTCTGGCTTCACCTCCAGGAAATCTGAACAGGCAGAAATCCAGAGCGTTGAAACCAACATAAGAGCTATTTTAATATATGCTTTCATTTCTATAATGTTTTCGGTTTAAAAAGCCACTTTAATTCCAAATCTGAATTGAGCCGGACGGTAATATTCTCCCGACTCACCCCCGTCATAATGTTCAGGAGTCATTCCGTCATAAGCGGTTAAATAACCCAGGTTATTCCCGCTAACCTGAAGATCCACATTTTCGAACATCAGCTTCTGGGAAATATGCTTTGGTAAGCGGTATGACAAAGAAAGTTCTCTAAGCGCCAGGAAATCACCCTTCGAAAAATAGAGCGAATTACTATAGGTATAGGTATGTTGCGGACCTACCATGCTATAACTGGTACTTCTGACATGATTCCGCTTTCCATTATCCCAGTCAGATGCAGCACTGTACCTTGGATAAATAGCATCATCACCCTGACTCCACCACATATCTCCATCTACTGCATCGCTTATAGTCATAACACGGTTACGGGCATTACCGTTTGCCCTGGCACGCCATCCGTTGGAAATCACATGCCCCATGGCATAATCTAACACCACCCTGAGCGTAAACCCTTTAAATGTCACCGTATTAACCATGCCCCCTATTTTATCGGGAGCTGCATAACCCATAAAAATCTGGTCGCGGTCATCAATCAGTCCATTTCCATCCAGGTCTCCCCAGATAGCATCACCGCCAACCTTTTGCGTGCCGGGATCAACTGATAACCAGTAACCAGAAACTTTGTTGTCCCACGGGGCATTCACGGCATCCGCATCGGTAGCATATACCCCTTGCATGTCAAAGGCCCAGATCCCCCCGATTCTCTCTCCTTCTGCATATCCTCCAATATTTATATATTCGCCGCTTTCGGCATCATAAATCTCTCCTCCATAGATCCGGTTTTTATCTTCCCCGTTATCAGGAAGGTCTTCTACGGTCATTCGGTTAAAACTGAAATTGAAATCAAGGTTCCATTGAAAATCCCCTTTTTTTATGGGTGTCGACTGAATCTCAAAATCAATACCCTTGTTGCGGAGGGTTCCATAATTGGCCAGGATCGAAGTGAAACCTGACTGGTATGCCAGTGGAATACTGGTCAGCCTGTCCCTGGTCAGCTTATTGTAATAATCCACATATAAGTTGATCCGGTTTTTTAGTAAGCCAACATCGGCTCCAAAATCAAAGGACTGGGTAGTTTCCCATACCAGTGAGCTGTTTGCAAGCCTTGTATTCAGGATTCCTGAGTTCCATGCATAGTTGTAACCCGAACCATATTGACCCTGTGTATCAAGCATGCTTAGCACATTGTTACCCGATTCACCCCAGGAACTTCTTACTTTAAGACGGGATATCCAGTCGATTTGCCAGAAATCTTCATTATGAATATTCCAACCAGCAGAAACAGCAGGAAATATTGCAAACTGATTCTCCTCGGTAAACCTTGAAGAACCATCACGCCTGATGCTCGCACTGAAAAGGTACTTCTTATCAAAGTCATAGTTGATCCTTGCAAATTGAGAGAGCAACCTGTCCGTTCCCATATAAGATGTTACACGTTCGTCTTCTGTTGCACTGGCATTCAGGGTAGTAATATAATCTGTAGGCGCATTTTTCCCGTCACCCCTCAGTTCATAATCGAAATTATCGGTCATGTTCATACCTGCCATCACATTCAAATTATTCTTGCCCAACGTCTTATAGTAATTGAAAATACCATCGAACATCAAGTCTCTACTCAGCAAATGATCCGATGACATATTCCTGGTCTGATCAAATTCATGAAATTTCTCAAAGTAGTTATAGAAATATTCATTCAGTGCCAGGGATACAGCAGGCTGGAAATAAAGACCCTCTATGATTTCCCATTCCACTCCCATACGCATGGTAGACCGGTGTCGTTCACTGGAAAAATCTTCGTAATAGAGCTCATGCAGCAGGTTCCTGGGAGAACCAGAACCTTCCCCAATGGCCGGTGTACCATCATCATAATACATTCTGGTGGAATGGGGCAATCCACGGGACCTTCGAATGGTACCGTTCTCGGAAAGTACACCTTTATAATTAGCATACTGGTAATTCATCCCTGCTGTAACTTTCACCTTATCACTAACCTGGTAATTAGCATTAAGCAGAAAACTGGCCCTTTTGTAAAATGTACCATTAAATGCACCTTCCTGGTCGGCATAACCCAGGCTCGAATATACATCCAGCTTATCGGCTCCTCCTGAAAATCCAAGGTTATAGTTATTGCTGATCCCGGTCTGGTACATCACATCGTTGTAATTGTTGTCAAGGAAGATCATCTCTCTTCCTGTAATGGGATCAATCATGGTCTGGTAGCCTTCATTATTCAACTTGTTATCCACATATGCCTGTCCTTCTGCCCCAACCAGGTCATCCATAAATTCCAGGGTATATCTTGAGTTCCCATAACCACCTCCATGTGATTGATTGGTAATGGTCCCGGTGGAATAAGGATAAGAACCTCCTGTCAGACGCGAATCAGAACTGATATGATCAAGATTAAGAGAAGCAGCACGGCGGCTCACATCAATATACTCCTCTGCAGTCGTATAAGGATACTGCTTGATTTGCTTGTCAAACTGATTGTTATAACTGAAAGTAATACTGGACTTGCCATTCTTCAGTCCACCTGATTTAGTGGTTATCAGAACAATACCATTGGCTCCCCTTGCACCGTAAATAGCCGTGGAAGCGGCATCCTTTAAAATCTGAATCGATTCAATATCCTCGGGATTCAGATCAGACATGGAACGCACCACTCCATCGATTATATAAAGCGGATCATCGGAATCGGGTGTTAGTGAAGTCCCTCCCCGGATGATCACATCTGCACCCGCACCCGGCATACCCGAATTAATCCGGATATCCACACCGGCCACCTTGCCCTGCAGGGCCTGTACCGGATTAATGGCAGTAGTATTCTCCATTTCTTCCACACTCACCTTTGAGATAGCTCCTGTCACAGTGGCCCTTGATTGTTTACCATAACCAATTGTCACCACCTCGGCAATATCTATGGCCAAAGGCTGCAGTACAACATCGACCACTGTTTGGTTTACCAGTTGCACTTCATGTTGCTGGTATCCAATAAAGGAGAAAACCAACACATCCTTGGCGTTGGCTTTTAGACTATAGTGGCCATTGGCATCTGAAATGGCCCCATGGGTAGTGCCTTTAACAATGATATTTACACCCGGAAGTGCCTCACCTGATGCTTCGGTCACTGTTCCCTGGATCGTCATTGTTTCCTGCCCTAATAAAAGCGCTGGTATCATGCATAATAACGCAAAAACCAGATAAACCGGAAATTTCCTCCCGGAAGGAAAATAAAGGTCTTTGAATTTTCCTTTTGTAACTGTTTTTTTCATAGTTTGGGTAGCATTAATAATTAATTCATTTACTGGGTTAGTTATTGGTTTTATGTTGATTAGGTCCTGCGCTAGCCCGCAGGACCTTCTTAAACACCTCCTAACTTTCCGGAATCCCCATACCGGGAAATCCGATTTCCATAAGCTCATTTTCCAAACTCATCTTAGAATCAACTGAAAGATTTTTCAAGGGTAACCTGCATGGTCCACAGTCGATCCCAAATGATTTCATCAGGCTTTTGCCTGCAACCAGTGCCCCGTTGTACCCGCTCATAATATTTATTACCTGAACAGATAATCGCTGTTTATTTCTTGCCTCTTCCATGTCCCCGTTTTCAAAATCTTCGATCATCTGTATATAGAGCGGGGCCATAAAATTATAGGTGCTACCAACTGCACCTTTTGCTCCCAGGGCAAGCCCGGCCAGGAGTAATTCATCATAGCCATGCAGGATATCCCACTTTTCCTCATCAAGACTCATACACAATTGCATAGCCATGAAGTTGTTATGCGTAAATTTGATTCCGGCGAAATTGGGAATACGTTTCGTAGCTTGTTTAAGAAATTCATATATGGGCACTGTTTCCCCTGAAACATTTGGCATGTAATAATAGTAGAAAGGTAAATCAGGTGAACCAGAGGCCACTTCCGCACAAAAACTAACCAATTCTTCAGACCCGTCGGGAGTTAAAAAAACCGGGGCCATACACCCTATGGCATAAGCCCCTATCTGTTGCGCATGCATCGCCAACTCTTGAGATTGTTTTGCAGATGGGCTTCCCACATGGACAATCACCCTGAATTCAACATCCTGCTCCAAAATCCATTTATCTGCCACTGCTTTTCGCTCTTCAACGGTCATGAGCATTCCCTCTCCTGTAGTTCCGCAGATAAATACGCCCTTCAATCCATCAGTTTTTAGCTTGTCTCCATATCCGGGTATAACTTCTGTATTGATTGAACCATCGGCCATCATGGGTGTATAAGGTGCCGCTATTAATCCTTTAATCTTCTTCATATTTATATCTACTTAGACTCTATTCCTTTTCAAAATTGTAAATGAATTCCCAGTAAGGCTGCAAATGGTTCCGTATCGCCTGCCGGTATCCTTCCTTATCTTTCCTTCTGATATAATCCAGCAAATCTGAATGCATAACAAGTGCCCCCCTCTGCACAAGTTTTTCATTAACAGGCAAAAAATAGCTCTCGTAATTCATCTTGGAGAATTCGAATATGGGATGCATGATTTCATTCAACTGAAGTATGAAATTATTGCCTGAAACCTCATAGATCTTAGAATGAAACAACATTTCATCTTGTACTGAAAGATTGTTAACTCCGAGAACCTCCTGACGTGAGACGATCTGTTCAAGCTCGAGGATATTGCTTTCTGTAATATTTGCAAACAGAAACTCAGCAAGGCCCATTTCGACCGCAATCCTCATCCCCATCATTTCCTTAATGGTTTTAATACTGAATAAATTCGGATCCAGCACCTTCCTTAAGCCATTTAGAAGAGGCGGCTCAGTGATGATGATCCCCCGTTTGGTCCTTGATTGAATAAGTCCGAGCATCCTAAGGCGGCTCAAGGCCTCCCTCACAACACTCCGGCTGATACCCAACATTTCAGAAAACTGCTTTTCATTGGGCAGCGAATCACCGGGCACCATCTTGTTATCCTTAATATACTGAATCACCTTCTCTTCCACCTGATCGGCAAGTGTAGTCGTTACTAAACCCGTCTCTATTTTCATTTCGTCTGTTTTACCCTATTTGTAGGACAAATATGATTAAAAAAATATGTCAATCCAAATATTCAATCAAAAATTAGTAATTTAAGCTGCCATCATTCTATTGGGGTATATTAAGTAATTGAAAAACTGGTCATCAATATCACATGAACAAACCACCTGAGATCATCTCATATTATACAATGAGACGCTCCATCGGGGTCCTGGGGATTTCCCTTCCACTAATCCTGGTAAGCGGATCATTCCTTTTAGGAAATTGCGATGAAATTCAGGACTCCATCAGCA